>JAKAHP010000132.1 GCA_021825505.1 Pseudomonadota bacterium | reverse complement strand
CGCGGCAGGGCCGAAAGCCATGCCCACCGCCACGGCGTGGTTCAGCGCCACCACCGGTGACGGCGCGGCCTGCAGCAACGCGTCGTACAGCGCGGCGATGCGTGGCCAGTCGGTCGAATCCACGCTGGCGGCGCACGCGTGGCAGGCGGCGATGGCGGCCTGCAGCGCGTAAGGCCCGGGCGGGCCGGGCAGCGCCTCGGCGCGCGCCAATGCGTCCAGACCGCGGCGGATCAGCAGAGGGTCCCAGCGGCGGCGATCCTGCGCGGCGAGCAGGATGGGTTTGCCCTGCGCATCCACGCGCGCGGCCAGACGCGAGGCCTGCAGTTCCATCAGCGCCTGCAGCCCCAGCGCCTCGGGCTGTTGCGGCATCAGCCCGGCCAGCACGCGGCCCAAGCGCAGCGCCTCCTCGCACAGTGCCGGGCGCGTCCATTGCGGCCCGGAAGTGGCGGCATAGCCTTCGTTGAACATCAGGTACAGCACCTCCAGCACCGAGGGCAGACGCGCGTGCAGCGCGTCGCCGCGCGGGGCCTCGAACGGCACGCGCGCCGCCGCCAGGGTGCGCTTGGCGCGCACGATGCGCTGCGCGATGGTGGCCTCGGGCATGAGGTAGGCGCGGGCGATCTCGGTGGTGGACAGGCCGCCCATCACCTTGAGTGTCAGCGCGGCGCGCGCCTCCGGCGCAAGCAGCGGATGACAGGCGGTGAAGATCAGCGCCAGCATCTCGTCGCCGATGGCGTCGTCGAGCCGCGCGTCGACCATCTCGCCGAATTCGCGTGCGGCGATCTGCTGCTGCAGATCGGCCTCGTGACCAAGTGCCTCGTGGCGCGACTCGGCCAGCTTCTGGTGGCGCAGATGGTCCAGCGCGCGGCGTTTGGCCGCGGTCATCAGCCAGGCGCCGGGGCGCTCGGGGATGCCAAGCTCGGGCCAGTGTTCCAGCGCCGCCACCAGCGCATCCTGCGCGCAGTCCTCGGCCAGGCCGAGGTCACGGGTGATGCGCGCCACATGCGCCACCACCTTGGCCGATTCGATGTGCCAGATCGCGGCGATGGCGCGGGCGGTGTCGTCGAAGGTGTCAGTTTTGCGCATGGTCTTGCCGCAGGACCGCGATGTCGAGCCGGGTCATGTCACGCTTCACGACTGCGCGCTGGGTTTGAACCGGTCGCGGAACATGCGTCTGCCATCGAGGCGGGGTCTTGGGGTCCATGCCGGCCAGGCGCAGGGCGGTCATCGCTTTGGCATGGATACATTGGCCACGCACGCGGGCGGGGTATGTGGACAGCGTTCGCGACCGCATAGTCGTTTTCACCCATCGCTCGTTGCTTGGCGGGGATTCTGCGACTCGGCCGATTTCCACGCACCGAGCGCGCGCACACCGGCGAACCAGCGTTGAATGTTGGTGAACCCCTCGACTGGGAGTCTGGCGCGCGCGATATCGGCCAGTGGCGCGGCGATGGCGAAGTCGGCCAGGGTGAGCGCGTCGCCGCAGATCCACTCGCGCTGCGCGAGGTGGGCGTCGAGCACGCCGCCGAACTCGCGAACCAACTCCTCGCCGCGCGCCACGATGGCGGGGTCCGGCGCGCCCAGGCCGAGCAGGCCTTTGATGTGATTTTCCCAGTTGAGGGCGCCAATCGCCGGCATCAGGTGGGCGGCGCACCAGAACAGCCAGCGGTTGACGTCGGCGCGCTCGCGCAGCCCCGCGGGGTAGACGGTCTGTCCCGGCGTCTTGTCGGCGAGGTACTGCATGATGGCGTAGGACTCCCACAGCACGAAGCCGTCGTCGTCGAGCACCGGCACGCGGTGGTTGGGGTTGAGCTCGAGGAACGCCGGGGCGCGCTGCTCGCCGTGCGCCAGATCCACCAACACCCGTTCGACGGGGACTTGCAGATGCGCGGCAGCGAGCAGGGCGCGGCGCGAATTGGAGGACAGCGGGTGGTGGTACAGGCGCATGGCGGGTCTCCGGTGGATGGGGATGGCCGGGCCATGCTAGGCGCGGCGCGTGTCAGTTTCTGTCAGCAGCACGGGATGCGCGGCAAGGCGGCTCCGGCCGCTCAATGTGCGCGCGCCAGCGCTTAAGCAGTTCGCGGCGCGGGCACGGGAAGGGCGCCTCCAGCACCTGCAGGGCGGCGATGCGATCGAGGCGGAAATGGCGGAAGTCCTCGCGCAGCTCGCACCACGCGGCGATCACGCGCGCGCCCTCGAAGTAGCCCAGCGCCACCGGCCAGACCACACGCTCGGTGACGACGCCGGCGGCGTCGGTGTAGCGGATGCACAGCTTGTGCTCGCGGCGGATGGCGCTGCGCAGCGGCGCCAGGTTGTGTGCGCCCGGCGCGGGGGCTCTGGTGCGCGGCGCGAACAGCCCGGTGTCGGCCATGCGGTCGCGCAGGTCGCGCGGCGCAGCGGTGGCGATCTTGGCCAGCACCGTTTCGGTCGCGCGTGCCAGCTCGGCATCGCCCTGCCCCTGCACCCAGCGCGCGCCCAGCACCAGGGCCTCGATCTCGTCCTCGCCGAACATCAGCGGCGGCAGGAAAAACCCGGCGCGCAGCACATAGCCCACGCCGGCGCCGCCGTCGATGCGCGCGCCCAGCTCCACCAGGGTCTGCACGTCGCGGTAGACCGTGCGCACCGACACCGACAACTGCGCCGCGAGCTGCGCCGCCGTCACCGCATGGCGCCGCGCCCGCAGCGCGTCCATCAGCTTGAACAGGCGCGCGGTTTTGCTCATGCGCGAATTGTGCAATGCGCGGCGGGGTCGTGCGCACGTCGTGCAAGTCGGATGTGTCGCCGCGCGCGGCGGCGCGGCTACCCGACCTGCAACGCTCCGGCGGCCCGGTAGGTGTTGAAGACGACGCCGGACGCAAACGTCTGCGTGCGCACCAGCACGAAGGCGCGCGCCGGGGTTCCTGCGGCGAACAGACGCTTGCCCGTGCCCAGCAGCACGGGCGAGACGATCAGCAGCAGCGCATCCGCCAGCCCGTGTTCGAGCAGCGGCGAGGTCAGCGTGGAACTGCCCGCGAGGATGAGGTCCGGTCCGTCCTGCGCCTTGAGGCGGCGCACGCCCTGGACGAGGTCGGGCTCCAGGCCCACGCACGGGCCCCAAGCGAGACTATCCGGCCGGTGGGTGGCGACAAATTTGGTGGCCGCATTCAGGCGCTCCGCCATCGGGCTGGCCGGCGCCTTGGGCCAATAACCCGACCAGAGGTCGTAGGTGCGTCGACCCAGCAGCAGATCGAAGCGCTCGCCATAGGCGGCGAGCACGGCATCGCGACCCGCGGGGGTACGGTAGGGCGCGCTCCAGTCGCTGTAGGGGAAACCGTCGTCATCGGCGGAGTGCTGGATCACGCCGTCCAGCGAGAGGTGTTCGACGATGCGGAGCGTTCTCATGCGAGCCTCCATGTCGTGCGATGGGCGATGGCGTGGATCGCGACCGCCTCGCCCGGCCGAGCAGATGCTCCGGTACAGCAGCGACGGGGCAGCGCCGTCTGCTGCAACCGGTGGTCAGACGTCATCGTGCCTTTGGCGCCGCAGCACTGCATGGGTGGCCTTCTCCGACGCCACGAACTGAACGCAGGCGTATCCCAGGGCGCGCATGTCGATCCCCTCGAGTAGCCGCTCTCCCCCACCCAGTCGGCCAGCGTGGTGTCGGCGCGCCAGACGGTCGCGAGCGGCGCGGCAACGGTGGTTTCGACGGCGACGGTCATGCCGGTGTCCTCCGATCCGGATTCAGCCGCGGCGCGCCGCCTCGATGGCGGCGATGTCGATCTTGCCCATCGTCATCATCGCCTCGAACGCGCGCTTGGCGGCGGCCGGGTCGGGGTCGGCGATCGCCTGCAGCAGCGCGCGCGGCGTGATCTGCCAGGACAGTCCCCAGCGGTCCTTGCACCAGCCGCAGGCGCTGGCCTCGCCGCCATTGCCGACGATGGCGTTCCAGTAGCGGTCGGTTTCTTCCTGCGTGTCGGTGGCGACCTGGAACGAGAAGGCTTCGCTGTGGCGGAACGCCGGCCCGGCGTTCAAGCCCAGGCAGGGAATCCCCAGCACGCTGAACTGTACCGTGAGCACGTCGCCGGTCTTGCCGTTGGGGTAATCGGCCGGTGCGCGGGTCACCGCACCGACCGAGGAGTCGGGAAAGGTCGCGGCGTAGAAGCGCGCGGCGTCTTCGGCCTCCTTGTCGAACCACAGGCAGATGGTGTTGTTCGGGATCGGGTTCATGTCGGGGCACCTTTCATTTCACATAGCAAGGCGCGCACTCGCGCACCTCGACGCTGGCGAAACGCGCGGCGGGGCAGCGCCGGGCCAGCCCCAGGGCTGCGTCCAGGCTATCGCACTCGACCAGAAAAAAACCGCCGAGCATCTCCTTGGATTCGGTGAACGGACCGTCGCGCAGCACCGGCTTGTCGTGCTGCACCTGCACGCGCACGCCGTGGCGGTCGGGGCGCAGCGAGTGGCTGGCGACGAGCTGGCTGCCCAGGCTGTTACCGAAGGCCACCATCTCGGCGTAGAGCGCGCGGCCCTCGGCCTCGCTGCGGGTTTCGCGCTGCTCGCGCGGCTCGTGGATCAATAGCACATAGCGCATGGGGGCTCCCTGGTGGCGCTCATTGCATGGAATGCAGGCCGAAGGTGTTGCCCTCGGTGTCGACGGCGATGACGATGTGGCCGTATTCGCCGATGGCCATCTTGGGCCGCTCGATGCAGCCGCCGGCGGACGCGATGCGCGCGGCTTCGACGGCGCAGTCATCGCAACTGAAGTACACCATCGTGCCCATGCCGCCCGATGGCGCGCCGGGCATTTTCACCAGCGCGCCGGCGGCGCCCATGCGGTCCATCTGCATGGGGAAGGTCCACATTTCCAGGCCTTCGTCCTGCAGGGACTCGGGCATGGGCAGCCGCTCCAGCTTGCGCAGCAGCATGGCCTCGTAGAAGCGGCGCGCGCGCCATGTCATGCACGTAGTTCTCGAACCGGCAGACGGGGTTGTTGTCCATACGATCTCCCGGGCGTGGATGGGTGTGGTGCGGCGCGCTCAGCAGCCGCCCTGGGCCTGCATGGCTGCGACCATCTCGTCGCGGCTGACCTCGCGCAGGTGGCTGGCGATGCTCCAGCGGTGGCCGAAGGGGTCGGTGAGCTGGCCGTAGCGGTCGCCCCAGAACATGTCGGCCAGCGGCATGGCGACCGTGGCGCCGGCCTGCACGGCGCGGGCGAACGCGGCATCGGCGTCCTGCACCTGCAGGTGGATGGTCACTGGGGTGCCCTGCAACGTCTGCGGGCCCAGCGCGCCGTGCTCGGGCATCTCGTCGAACAGGAACAACTGCGAATCGCCGATGCGCACACAGGCGTGGATCAGCTTGCCATTGGGCCCGGGCAGGCGGAACAGCTCGATGGCACCGAAGGCGCGGCCATAGAAATCGATGGCTGCCGCGGCGTCGCGGCAGACCAGGTGCGGGGTGAGGCTGTGCATGCCGTCGGGGATGGCTTTGACCTTGCTCATGGGACTCTCCGGCAGGTGGTGGCAATGGGCGCGTACCGCGCCCGCTGTTACGACGTGCGAAGCCGCGCGGATTCGACAATCCGACCCGGTCTATTTCGACCCGATCGATTTCGACGCCGCCAGTTCGCGGAAACGCTCAACCTCGGCGGAGGGCGCGAAGTCGTCCAGTTCGAACAACTCGCGCACCTCGATCTCGGCCGGCTGGCCGGCGCCGACCGGGTTGGGAAAGCGCCGCGCCCACTCCATCGCTTCCTCGCGCGAGGCCACCTGGATCAGCGTGTAGCCGGCGACCAGTTCCTTGGCCTCGGTGAACGGACCGTCGATGACCGTGCGGCGCTCGCCGTCATAGTGCACGCGCCAGCCTGCGCGGCTGGGCTTGAGGCCATTGGCATCCAGCAGCACGCCAGCGCGCGCCAGATCTTCGTGGAAGGCGGCCATGTCGGCGAACACGGTGGGGTCGGGCTGAAAGCCGGTACCGGTCTCGGCCTCGAACGCGGGGGTCGACTTGACCATGATCAGGTAGCGCATGGACCTCTCCGGTTATGTGGCTGCGGAAATGCCGGCCTTCATCCACACGACGTGCGGACACGCGCCGGATCGACAGCATCCCGCGATGCGGCGCTCGGGCTAGGCATCCGGATGGCCAGCCTCACCTCGAAACCGGCGCGACGCAAGCGTCGCGGGCCTGCTGTAGCAGGCATGTACGTACACCCGCGCGCCACGCGCGATGCAACCTCCGCATGCGGCCGCTGTCCAACCGGGACGCGCCGTGTCCGGTACGGACGGGAGTCTCGATCATGATGGGTTGTCTGCGCCCGAGCCTGCTGGCCCTGGCGGTTGTTTGCGCGCCGCTATTGGCGCGTGCGGATGGGGTGGCGCCGGCCACGGTGCCGGCGGCCGACGCGGCGCGTGTGGATGCGATCCTGGCGCGGCTGGGCGCGGCCAAGGATTTCAACGCCGTGGCCATTTCTGCGGATGGCACGCTGCTGGCATGGGTTGCGGAGACGCCCGACGGCGCGCGCCTGACGCTGGCCTCGATCGATGGAAGCGGCACGCGCGCCATCAGCGTGCCAGGCCAGCACAAGGGCTGCGGCGTCAGCGAACCCGCGTTCTCGCCGGACGCACGCACGCTGGCGTTCCTTTCCGACTGCGCGGGCGGCAAACGGGCACAGGACGACATCGTGCTGCTGGACACCGCGCGCGCCGGCGCGGCGCCGCGGCAGATCACGCACCTCGACGGCCTGGTGCACGCGCTGCGCTGGGCGCCGGACGGGCGCAGCCTGGGTTTTCTGTACGTGCCCGGCGACACCCACCGCGTGGACGCGCTGGCCGCCACCAAGCCGCGTGTGGGGGTGATCGGCGAAGCCAATATCGAGCGCCAGCGTGTGGCGGTGGTAAGCGCCGGTGGCGGCGCGCTGCAGCTGCTGACGCCGCCCGGCCTGTTCCCCTACGAGTTCGACTTCTCGCCGCACGCTGCGCGCATCGCCTACGTGGCGGCGCCGCCACCGGGCGACGACAACTGGTGGATCGCGCAGCTCTACGTACAGCAGGCCGCGCCCGGCGCCACACCGCGCGCGCTGGTGGATCCCAACACCATCCGCGGGCCGCTGCACGGCCTGCAGATCGCGCTGCCGCGCTTCGCGCCGGATGGCCGCAGCATCGCCTTCATCGGCGGGCTGATGAGCGACCAGGGCGTCACCGGCGGCGACGTCTACCTGGTGCCTGCGGCCGGAGGCATGCCGGTGAACCTGACGCCGCGCAGCACGGTCACCCCGGGTTGGTTGGCCTGGACCGGCGCCGGCAGCCTGCTGGTCAACGCCTTCGCCGGCGGCTCCAGCCAGCTCGCCACGCTGCGCATCGCGAGCGCCGGCGGCGGGCGGCCGCGCGCGACCTGGCGGGCGCTGGTCACGGTGCACGCAGCACTGGAAGACGGCAGCGCGATGTCGGCGCTGGCCGTGGCGTCGCGCGGCACGCGTATGGCCTATCTCGAGGGCAGCTTCGACAAACCACCCGAGGTGTGGACCGCCACGCTGACACGTGACGCGGGGGGCGCCGTCTCTGCGGTACGCGACGCGCATGCCGTCACCCGCGTCAACGCCGGCATCCGGCCGCTGTGGGGCAAGGCCGAGTCCGTGCACTGGACCAACCAGGGCTTCCACGTGCAGGGCTGGCTGCTGTATCCGGCCGGGTACGATCCGCACAAGATCTATCCGCTGATCGTCTCGGTGCACGGCGGACCCAGCTTTGCGGTGCAGCCGCGCTGGCCAGGTGTCAATTACGGCGGTGCACCGCTGTCGGCAATGGGCTACTTCGTGCTGTTCCCCAATCCGCGTGGCAGCTTCGGCCAGGGCGAGCGCTACACGCAGGCCAATCGCCGCGACTTCGGCTACGGCGACCTGCGCGACATCCTGGCCGGGGTCAGGGCGGTGCAGGCGAAGTTCCCGATTGATCCGCGCCGCGTCGGCATCACCGGCTGGAGCTACGGCGGCTTCATGAGCATGTTCGCGCCCACGCAGACGCACGTGTTCCGCG
>JAKAHP010000002.1 GCA_021825505.1 Pseudomonadota bacterium | reverse complement strand
AGGTCGATCGACGCGTGTTTCAGTCGTCGGCGCGCTTGAGCGTGTCGAGCACGATCTCGACCGCCGCGGTGTCGCTGCTGAGCGTGATCGCGCCGTCCTGCACCAGGCACTGCAGCCGCATGGTGCGCGCGGCCAGCGCGGCCAGCGCCTGCGCGGTCGGCGCCGCCAGCCGCAGCACGGTCAGGTTGCGCAAGCGCGCGACCTTGCCTTCGAGCCCCTTCCACCAGACGTCGCAGCTGCTGGCGTGGCACACCACGACGACCTGCGCGGCGCGGCCGCAGGCCCGGCGCAGGCGCGCTTCGTCGGGCTGGCCGATGTCGATCCACAGCTCGATCGCGCCGGTCAGGTCCTTGACCCAGATCTCGGGCTCGTCGACGTCGAACAGGCCCTTGGTCAGCGCGATGCCGTCGCGCGCATACAGCGCGTACATCAGCACCCGCACCATCATGCGCTCGTCGGTCTCCGACGGGTGGCGCGCGATGGTCAGCGCCAGCGCGTCGTAACGGTGGTGGTCGACGTCGGCGAGCTGCAGCTCGGCCTTGTAAATCGTGGCCTTCAATGCCATGGGCTACCTCGTGGGCGCCGGAACGTCGCCGGCTCGAGCGCGGTGATGGTACTGCGCGGCGCCGCTCACGCAGCGCCGGCCTCGACCAGTTCGCGGTCGCCGCAGCCGGTGGCGCGAAAGCGCTGGATCGCGTGGCGCCGCACGCCGCGCGCGCGCAGGCGGCGCTCCAGTTCGGCCAGCCGGGGCGCGTCGTGCAGCAAGGGGTGCACGGTGGTGCGGCACTCGAAGTCGCTGCCGGCGGCCAGCAGCACGTCGAGGCTGGCCCAGGCCGCAGCACCGCTTCCCGCCACGCCGGTCAGCGCCGCGTAATCGTCGGGCAGCGCCTTGATGTCGAGGCCGATCCAGTCGAACAGCGGCGCCAGCTTGACCAGCCGGCGCGGCCAGGCGCCTCCGGTATGCAGCCCGACCCGGTAGCCGAGCGCGCGCACCGCGCGCGCCATCGCGCCCAGCGCGGGGTCGGCGAGCGGCTCGCCGCCGCTGAACACGACGGCGTCGAGCAGGCCGCGGCGACGCTCGAGGAATTCGAGCAGGCGCGGCCATGGCAGATCGGTGGCCTCGCGCCGCGCCGGCTGCAGATGCGGGTTGTGGCAGTAGCGGCAGCGCCACGGGCAGCCGCGCAGGAACACCACGGCGGCCAGTTGCCCGGGATAGTCCAGTGTCGAGAACGGCACCAGCGCGGCGACGGCTTGCGGCTCAGGCATGCGCGCGGGTCGGCTCGACGAAGAAGCGGCGCTCGCGGTGCTCGCCCTGCTTGCCGACGTTGAACGACGCCACCGGGCGGTGGTAACCCATCACGCGGGTCCAGACTTCGCAGCGCTGGCGTTCGTGCTCGGCCAGGGCCGCAGCGGCGGTGGCGGTACTCAGGTCTTCGGTGATCATGTTCAGGCTCCTTCGTGCGGGGGTGGGACAAGGGTTCGTGGTGCGGCCGCGTTCACGCCACGCGCCGGCGCGCCAGCGCTTCGTCGTCGCATTGCGGGCAGTACTCGTGCTCGCCGGCCAGGTAGCCGTGGCGCGGGCAGATCGAGAAGGTCGGCGTGACGGTGACGTAGGGCAGGCGGAAGTTCTGCAGCGCGCGCCGCACCAGATCGCGGCAGGCCTGCGCGCTCGACACCGGCGTGCCCATGTACAGGTGCAGCACGGTGCCTCCGGTGTACTTGCGCTGCAGGGTCTCCTGGCGCGACAAGGCCTCGAACGGATCGTCGGTGTAGCCCGCCGGCAACTGCGTCGAGTTGGTGTAGTAGGGCTGCGCGTCGCTGCCGGCCTGCAGGATGCCGGGGAAGCGCTTGCGGTCCTCCTTGGCGAAGCGGTAAGTGGTGCCTTCGGCCGGAGTCGCCTCGAGGTTGTACAGGTGCCCGGTCTGCTCCTGGAACGCGGCGATGCGCGCGCGCACGTGGTCGAGCAGGCGCAGCGCCAGCGCGTGGCCCTCCGGCGTCGTGATGTCGTCGGCGTCGGCGCTGAAGTTGCGGATCATCTCGTTGACGCCGTTCACGCCGATGGTCGAGAAGTGGTTGCGCAGCGTGCCGAGATAGCGCCGGGTGTAGGGGTAGAGCCCGTCGTCCATCAGCCGCTGCACGGTCTTGCGCTTGATCTCCAGCGCGTTGCGGGCAAGTTCCAGCAGGGCGTCGACGCGCGCGAACAGCGCCGGCTCGGCGCCGCGGTGCAGATGGCCCAGTCGCGCGCAGTTCAGCGTGACGACGCCGATCGAGCCGGTCTGCTCGGCCGAACCGAACAGGCCGTTGCCGCGCTTGAGCAGCTCGCGCAGATCGAGCTGCAGGCGGCAGCACATGGAGCGCACCATGTGCGGCTGCAGGTCCGAGTTGAGGAAGTTCTGGAAATAGGGGAGCCCGTATTTCGCGGTCATCGCGAACAGGCGCTCGACGTTCGGGTGCTCCCAGGGAAAGTCGGGTGTGATGTTGTAGGTCGGAATCGGGAACGTGAATACCCGGCCGCGCGCGTCGCCGGCGCTCATCACGTCGATGTAGGCGCGGTTGATCAGGTCCATTTCCGGCTGCAGCTCGCCGTAGCTGAACGGCATCTCCTCGCCGCCGATCACCGGCACCTGGGCTTTCAGGTCGTCGGGGCAGGTCCAGTCGAAGGTCAGGTTGGTGAACGGCGTCTGCGTGCCCCAGCGGCTCGGCACGTTGAGGTTGAAGATCAGCTCCTGCATGTGCTGGCGCACTTGCGCGTAGTCCAGCGCGTCGCGGCGCACGAACGGCGCCATATAGGTGTCGAAGCTCGAGAACGCCTGCGCACCGGCCCACTCGTTCTGCAGCGTGCCGAGGAAATTGACGATCTGGCCGACCGCCGCGCCCATATGCCGCGGCGGCGCCGATTCGACGCGGCCCGGCACCCCGTTGAAGCCTTCCAGCAGCAACTGGCGCAGGCTCCAGCCGGCGCAATAGCCCGAGAGCATGTCGAGGTCGTGGATGTGCAGGTCGGCGTCGCGGTGCGCGCGCCCGACTTCGGCCGGATAGACATGCGACAGCCAGTAGTTCGCGGTGACCTTGCCGGCGACGTTCAGGATCAACCCGCCCAGGCTGTAGCCCTGGTTGGCGTTGGCGCGTACGCGCCAGTCGCTGCGGTCGAGGTATTCGTTGATCGACGACTCGACTTCGACCAGCGTGCGACGGTCGGCGCGGGCGCGCGCACGCTGCTCGCGATAGACGATGTAGGCGCGCGCGGTCGCGGCAAAACCGTGCGCGGCCAGCGCGCGCTCGACCAGGTCCTGCACGCGCTCGACCGCGGGGCGCTCGGCGCGCTCGGCGACGAGTTGGCCGACCACTTCATCGGCCAGTCGCGCTGCGTCGGGCGCGGCGAACTCGCCGGTGGCGGCGCCGGCGCGCGCGATCGCGTCGATGATGCGCTGCGCGTCGAAGCCGACGACGCGGCCGTCGCGCTTGGTGAGCGACGCGGGAGACTGGACCATGGCGGGCTCCGGGGAAACGAAGGCCTCACCATAGCACTAGATCTATGGCTTTCTACGCCAATGAACGCTACATCTAGCGTTCATTGACAGCGATCAAGCAGCCGCCCCGGCCCCCGACGCGTGCGCCTGCAGCAGGCATTGGCGGAACAGCTCGGTGATGCGCGGCGGGGTCGGCGAGGTACGGATCGCGCTGACGAACACGCAGTCGTAGCGCAGCCGCGCCGGCGCCAGCGCGCGCAGCAGGCCGTCGGCCTCGAAGCTGCGCGCGTAGTGGTCGGGCAGGAAGCCGAGGAAACGCCCGGACAGGATCAGCGTGGCGATCGACTCCTGGTCGAAGCCGGTGGCGCTGCGTTCGAGGCGCATCTTCTGCGTCACTTCCATATTGGGCGAGTGGTAGCCCAGCCCGGCGAACGCGTAGGCGCCGAGGTGCTTCCAGTTCAAGTCGGCATCGGGGGCGTCGAACAGCGGGTGGCGGCGCCCGCAGTACAGCAGCATGGTCTCGCCGAACAGCGCGTCGTAGCTCAGGCTGGCCGAGCTGCGGTGCGCCGGGATCACGCCGACCTGGAAGCGCCCGTCCATCACGCCGCGCTCGATAGCGTTCATCGGCGCCACGTGCAGGTTCAGCGTGACGTCGGGCGCGCGCTCGGCGAAGGCGGCAATGGCGTCGGCGATGCGCGCCTGCGGGTTGCTCGCGGTCTTGTCGAACAGCGCGACGTCGAGGCGACCGCCGAGGCGCTCGTGGATCTCGTCGACGCCGCGGATGAAAGCGTCGGTGGCGGCGAGCAGACGCAGCGTCTCGGCGTACACGCGCTCGCCCTCGGCGGTCAGCGCGAAGCCGCCGCGGCCGCGCCGGCACAGCGTCAGGCCGACGCGGGTCTCGAGGTCCTTGACGTGCTTGCTGATGGTCGAGATGCCGATGTTGAGCTCGAGCTCGGCGCTGGCCATGCCGCCGCAGTCGACCACGCTCTTGAACACGCGCAGCAGGCGGATGTCGGCGTCGCTGACCTGGCCGAGGATGGCGCGCTTGCGCGTCGACTGGATTGCTTGCATAGTATTCAAAGTGAATGGCGATATTCGTGCATCCTTGATAGTAATGAAGCGACGAGAATGGCGCGATTCATCGTCTCTCTTCCCGAGGCCATCGCCATGAGCACGCAAGCCCCCGGCGCCGACTGGTTCGACGCGCACTGGATGCCCTTCACCGCCAACCGCGAATTCAAGGCGGCGCCGCGCATCATCACCGGCGCCCAGGGCGCCTACTACATCGACCGCGACGGTCGGCGCATCTTCGACGGGCTGTCGGGGCTGTGGTGCTGCGGCCTGGGCCACGGCCGCGCCGAGCTGGTCGAGGCCGCGCGCAGCCAGCTCGCCACGCTGGACTATTCGCCGGCGTTCCAGTTCGGCCACCCGCTGTCGTTCGAACTGGCCAACCGCATCAAGGCGCTGATGCCGCAAGGGCTGGACCACGTGTTCTTCACCGGATCCGGATCCGAGTCGGCCGACACCGCGCTGAAAATGGCGCGCGCCTACTGGCGCGCCAAGGGCCAGGCCAGCAAGACGCGGCTGATCGGCCGCGAGAAGGGCTACCACGGCGTCAATTTCGGCGGCATCTCGGTCGGCGGCATCGTCGGCAACCGCAAGACCTTCGGCCAGGGCATCGAAGCCGACCACCTGCCGCACACCCAGCTGGCGGCCAACGCGTTCAGCCGCGGCATGCCGCCGCACGGCGTCGAGCTGGCCGAGCGCCTGCTCGAGCTGATCGCGCTGCATGACGCGTCGAACATCGCCGCCGTCATCGTCGAGCCGTTCTCGGGTTCGGCCGGCGTTGTCGTGCCGCCGCAGGGCTATCTGCAGCGCCTGCGCGAGATCTGCACCCAGCACGACATCCTGCTGATCTTCGACGAGGTCATCACCGGCTTCGGCCGCTGCGGCGCGATGACCGGCGCCGAGGCCTTCGGCGTCACCCCCGACATCCTCAACATCGCCAAGCAGGTGACCAACGGCGCGCAGCCGATGGGCGCGGTGATCGCCAAGGGCGAGATCTACGACACCTTCATGCGCACCGGCGGCCCCGACTACATGCTCGAGTTCGCGCACGGCTACACCTACTCGGCGCACCCGGTGGCGTGCGCGGTCGGCCTGGCCACGCTGGAGCTGCTGCAGCGCGAAGCGGCGGTGGAGCGCGTGCGCGAGCTGGCGCCGCATTTCGAGCGCGCGGTGCACGGACTGAAAGGCGCGAAGCACGTCGTCGACATCCGCAACTACGGGCTGGCGGCAGGGCTGACGATCGCCGCGCTGCCCGGAGAGCCGGCGCGCCGCCCTTACGAGATCGCGATGAACTGCTGGAAGAAGGGCTTCTACGTGCGCTACGGCGGCGACACGCTGCAGCTGGCGCCGCCCTTCATCTCGACGCCGCAGGAGATCGACCGGCTGGTCGACGCCCTCGGCAGCGCGATCGACGAAACCGCCTGATCCCGCGCCACCGATGCCCTCGATCGTTTTCGAACGCCAGGCGCCGCCGCGCGCGCTGGTCGAACAGGCGCTGGCCGGCAGCGTCAACCGGCCGTTCTGGCTCGACGACGCGCCGGCACGCCCCGCGCACGAGCCCTTGCGCGGGCGCACGCCAGCCGCGCTGGCCATCGTCGGCGGCGGCTTCCTCGGGCTGTGGACCGCGATCCTGGCCAAGGAGCGCGACCCCGGGCGCGACGTCGTGCTGCTCGAGGCCGGACGCATCGGGAACGCGGCGTCGGGGCGCAACGGCGGCTTCTGCGAAGCCAGCATCACCCACGGCGACGACAACGCGGCGTGGCGCTGGCCCGACGAGGTCGAGCAACTCGAGACGCAGGGCGCGCGCAATCTGGCCGAGTTCGAAGCGACGCTGGCGCGCCACCGCATCGACTGCGACTTCGAGCGCAACGGCCTGCTCGAAGTCGCGCTGGAGCCGCACCAGGACGCGCTGCTGCGCGACCGCGCCGACTACCTTGGCCGCGCCGCGGTACGCGCCGAGCTGGACTCGCCGACCTTCCTGTCCGGCAGCTGGTCGCGCGACGGCACGGCGCTGCTGCACCCGGGCAAGCTGGTCGACGGGCTGGCGCGCGTGGCCGCCGAGCTCGGCGTGCGCCTGCACGAGGCGAGCGCGGTCGACGCGCTGGAGGAACACGCCGGAGGCGTGCGACTGCGCAGCGCGCACGGCGAGGTGCTGGCGCAGCAGGTGGTGCTGGCGACCAACGCGTTTCCGTCGCTGCTGCCACGCTTGCGCCGCCACACGATCCCGATCTACGACTACGCGCTGATGAGCGAGCCGCTCGACGCGGCGCGCATGGCGTCGATCGGCTGGCAGCACCGCCAGGGCGTCGCTGATCTCGGCAACCAGTTCCACTACTACCGGCTGACACGAGACAACCGCATCCTGTTCGGCGGCTACGACGCGATCTACCACTTCGGCAGCCGTATCGACTCCGCGCTGGAAGACCGCGCCCAGACCTACGCGAAACTGGCCAGCCATTTCTTCACCACCTTCCCCCAGCTCGAAGGGCTGCGCTTCACGCACCGCTGGGCCGGCGTCATCGACACCTCGTCGCGACTGTGCGCGTTCTACGCGCAGGCCATGGGCGGGCGCGTGGCGTATGCGGCCGGGTTCACCGGGCTGGGTGTCGGCGCGACGCGTTTCGCCGGCAACGTGCTGCTCGACAAGCTCGACGGCATCGACAGCGAACGCACCCGGCTGCGCATGACGCGCGAGCTGCCGATGCCCTTCCCGCCCGAGCCGCTGCGCTATGCCGCGGTGCAGGCCGCGCGCTGGTCGCTGGACCGCGCCGACCACCGCGGCGGCCGGCGCAACCTGTTCCTGCGCGGACTGCACGCGATGGGACTGGGCTTCGATTCCTGACCCCCGCCACGAGACCTCGATGCAAGAATCCCCTCACCTGCCGGGCGACAGCGCCGTCGACGCGCAGCGCCTGGAGCTGCCGCGGCACGCGCTGCCGGCCGCGCAGATCGTCGCCGGACAGCCGAGCGTGGGCACGCTCGAGCTCGGCACGCTCGGCGGCTGCGGCGTCGGCGTCTGGGAAATCACCCCCGGCGTCAGCACCGACGTCGAAGCCGACGAGTTCTTCGTCGTGCTGGCCGGGCGCGCCGTGGTCGAATTCGACGACGGCACGCCGGCGCTGCAGTTGCAGCCGGGCAGCGTCGCACGGCTGCGCGGCGGCAGCCGCACGACCTGGACGGTCAGCGAAACGCTGCGCAAGATCTACATTGTCGAATCGGACCGGAGCCAAGCATGAAGTTCGAGCACAATTACATCGACGGCCAGTGGTGCCCGGCGGCGCTGGGCGCCACCCGCACGATCACCGATCCGGGCAACGGCGAGGTGCTTGCGGTCGTGGCCGAGAGCAGCCGCGAGGACAGCGTGCGCGCGATCGCCGCGGCGCGCGCGGCGTTCTACCGCGACGGCGCGTGGCGCCGGATGAGCGGCCCGAACCGTGCCGCCAAGCTGTTCGCGGTGGCCGACCGCATCGAGGCGCGCGCCCAGGAACTGGCGGTGCTCGATTCGCGCAACAGCGGCAAGCCGCTGCGCGAGGCCGAAGGCGACGTGGCCGATGCCGCCGCCTGCTTTCGCTACTACGCCGGGCTGATCGGCAAGCCGCAGGGCGGCGTCTACGAAGTCGGCGACGGCTTCGGCCCGATGCACGCGTACACGGTGCACGAGCCGGTCGGCGTGTGCGCGCTGATCACGCCGTGGAACTATCCGCTGCTGATGGCCACCGGCAAGCTGGCGCCGGCGCTGGCCGCGGGCAACTGCGTCGTGCTCAAGCCCAGCGAGCTGACGCCGCTGTCGGCGGTCGAGCTGTTCCGCATCTTCGAGGAAGTCGGCCTGCCCGCCGGCACCGCCAACCTGGTGCTCGGCGCGGGTCCGGATGCCGGCCACGAGCTGGCGGCCAGCAGCGACGTCGACATGGTCACCTTCACCGGCAGCACGAAGACCGGGCAGAGCATCGCCACCGCGGCGGTGGGCAACCTGAAGAAGGTCGGGCTGGAGCTCGGCGGCAAGTCGCCCAACATCGTGTTCGCCGACGCCGACCTCGAAGGCGCGGTCGAGTGGGCGATGATCGGCGTGTTCTTCAACCAGGGCGAGGTCTGCTCGGCCGGCTCGCGGCTGCTGATCGAGGAAAGCATCAAGGAACGCTTTGTCGAGCGCCTGGCCGAACGCGCACGCGCGCTGCGCATCGGCCACGGTCTCGACAACCCGGACCTGGGCGCGATCGTCTCGCAGGCCCAGCTCGACAAGGTGCTCGGCTTCATCGAACGCGCCCAGGCGCAAGGCGCGCAGCTGGTGTGCGGCGGCCAGCGCGTCGTCGACGGCGACTGCGCGAAGGGATTTTTCGTGCAACCGACGATTTTCGACCGCTGCACGCCGGACATGGAAATCGTGCGCGAGGAAGTGTTCGGCCCGGTCGTCGCGGTGCAGACCTTCCGCACCGAGGACGAAGCGATCGCGCTGGCCAACGACACCCGCTACGGGCTGGCCGGCGGCGTGTTCACCACCGACGGCGCGCGCGCGCTGCGCGTGATGAAGGAAATCCGCGCCGGCATCACCTGGATCAATTGCTACAACCCGACGTTCAACGAAGCGCCCTGGGGCGGCTACAAGATGAGCGGCTACGGCCGCGACCTCGGCGTGAACGGCTTGCACGAGTACCAGCAGGTCAAGCAGGTCAACATCAATCTGCGCCCGGGCCCGGTCGGCTGGTATTGAGAAAAATGTTCCTTTCTCCAGCATTGTTTCGGGATTTATGCATGCGTTAGCATAGATAACCCAGACCCGTGGTGGCACGCGGTCCACTTTCGTCAATGCGGAGAACGCCTGCATGGCCCAAGAGGTGACCGTCGCGCAGCTTTACGGGGCCGACGCGGCGCGTTGCCTGCGCACGGTGCAGGACGCCGTCGACTGGCGCGCGACCGCGTTCGCGGAGCGCTTCTACGCCACCTTGTCGGGCACCGCCGAAGGCGCGCAGATCCTCGGCGCGCTCGACGCCGCCACCCTGCAGCAGTTGCGTGCGCGCCAAGCGGCGCATCTGCGTCTGCTGTTCTCGCCCGATCTGGCGCTGAGCGCGCACCAGGCCGCGGCGCGGCTGGCCGGACGCGCGCACGCGCTGATGGGGGTCGACTTGCCGCTGCTGATCGAATCGTTCGCGCTGTACCAGAGCGAATTGCAGGACGAACTGCTGCCGCTCGCCGCGAGCCCGGTTCAGGAACAGTTGCTGCGCATCGTCAACCGGCGCATCCTGGTCGACCTGCAGGCGCAGGCGTGCAGTTTCCGCGACATCGACGGGGAAGTCGCGCAGGCCATGTCACGCCTCGATCGCCTGGCGCTGGACGCCGGCCACTTCGCCGATCTGATCCACGGTGCGATGCAGTTGATCGGCCAGCTCGACGGCAATCAGTCGGGCTTTTTCGCGCGCTGCGACAGCTCCGGCGAGCTGCAGGTCGAAGCCTCGCACGGCGTCGCCGGGCACCGCTATCACCGGGCGATGATGTCCGGCGAGATACCCAGGATCAGCGTCGATGCGACGCGCGAAGCGGGCCAGGGCCCGGGCGGACGCGCCTGGCGCAGCGGCCAGATTGTCATTGCCGCAGCGTGGCTAAACGATCTGAGCTCGAATCCGTGGCGGCAGATGGCGCACAGCCTGGGAATGCGCTCGAGCGCCGCGGTGCCGCTGCTCGACGAGGACGGCCGCACCATCGCACTGCTCAGCCTGTACAGCGCGTGGCCGCGCTTTTTCTCGACACCGCGCATTGGCCAGTTCCTGCGCCACCTGCAACAGGTGCTGAGCCACGCGGTGCAACGCCTCGACGGCGAGCCGGTGCTGGCGCTGCCGCTGCGCGCGCGCTACCGCGAGTGGATCGCCGCCGGGCGGGTGCGTTTTCTGTACCAGCCCATCGTCGACCTGCGCAGCGGCGAGCTGGTCAAGGTCGAGGCCTTGGCGCGACTGGTCGACGACGCGGGCGGCCTGTTGGCGCCGGATCAATTCCTTCCGGCGTGCGGCAGCGACGAACTCTTCACCTTGCTGCAACTCGGCCTCGAACAGGCCGCGCTCGACGCCAAGGCGTTGCACACGCGCGGCCTGCCGGATACGGTGACGCTGAACTTTCCGGTCGAAGGCATCGCCGAGCCACGCTACGAGCACGCGGTGCTCGATGCGATCGAACGTCACGGCCTGCGGCGCGGGCAACTCGAGCTCGAGCTGCGCGAGAGCCACGACCACGCGGTGTCGCCGGCGCGGCGCAACGCCTTCCTGCGTCGCCTGCGCGAGGCCGGCGTCGGTCTCGCCCAGGACGACCTCGGCTCGCTGCACGGTTCGCTGCTGCGTCTCGACCAGTTTCCGTTCGATGCGGTCAAGATGGAGCAGAGGTTGGTGCAAGGCGCGACCCACCAGCCGCAGCGCGCGTTCGAATCGATGTTCCACCTGGCGCGGCTGGCGCACGGCTTCGGCATGAAGCTGACGGTGGAGGGCCTGGAGCATGCCGGGCTGCTCGAAAGCGCCGTGATCCTCGGCGCCGACCACGGCCAGGGCAGCGCCATCGCACCGCCGATGACGTTCGACGAACTCGAGCGCTGGTGGCGCACGTTCCACTTCGACATCGACCCGACGCGGCCGCGCACCGCACTGGGTGCGCTGGCCAGTTATCTGGTGTGGGACCTGCGCGCCAGCTCACGCGGCGCGCGCGGCGGCGTCGTGCGCGATCCGCGCCGCACCGTGGAAGGCTTCATCGAGGCGCGCGGACTGCAGCGCAGCACACTGGCGCTGTTGCTGGCCGAGCACTTCGACGCCGGCGCCGCCGCGCGTCCCGCGCTGCGCGACGACGTGGTCGAGCAATTCGTCGAGATCTGGCAGCGCGAAGACGACACGCTGCCCGCGTGAAGCGGCGCGCGCCGGATCGACGCGCGGCCCCGTGCGCGATCAAATTCGACGCCTGCGTCGGCGTGTCGCGAGGTCCGCGTGCTGGCATAGTGGCACGGTGGCGCCCTCGCGGCGCCGTCACCCTAGCGGAGTACGACGATGCCCTCCAAACCTTCCCCGGCGCGCGATGACGCGTCCCACGAACGCCAGCGCCTCGAGCGCGCCGCGGCCGAACAGGCCGAAGTCGCCGGACGCCACAGCAACAGCGGACCGAAGGACCACAAGGGCGCACGCGAATCGGCGCAACTGCATTTCAAGCCGAAGCCGGCGAAGAAATAGCCCTCACAGCTCCAGCGCGTAGTCGATGCTCAGCGGGGCGTGGTCGGAAAAGCGCTCGCCGGTGTAGATCGATTCGCTGCCGCGCCGTGCCTGCGCCGCCACCGCCGGCGACGCCAGCTGGTAGTCGATGCGCCAGCCGACGTTCTTCGCGCGCGCCTGGCCGCGATTGCTCCACCAGGTGTAGTGGTCGGGGTGCGGGTTGAGCGCGCGGAACACGTCGACCCAGCCGTGCTCGTCGAGCAGCGTGGTCATCCACGCGCGCTCCTCGGGCAGGAAACCACTGTTGCGCAGATTGCCCTTCCAGTTCTTCAGGTCGATTTCCTTGTGCGCGATGTTGACGTCGCCGCACAGCAGCACTTCGCCGCGCGCGCGCAGCTCGCGCATGTGCTCGCCGAAGCGCTCGAGAAAGCGGTACTTGGCCTGCTGGCGCTCGTCCGAACTCGACCCCGACGGGAAATACACCGACACCAGCGCCAGTTGCGCGCCGCCGCGCAGCCGGTAGCGCGCTTCGACGTAGCGCCCCTCGGCGTCGAACTCGGCGTCGCCGTAGCCGATGCGCACCTCGTCGGGTTCGTCGCGCCAATACAGGCCGACACCGCTGTAGCCGGCCTTGTCGGCGTGGTGGAAGGTACCGCGCAGCCCGCCGAGCTCGCGCAACTCGGCATCGAGGTCGGCGGCGCCGGCCTTGAGCTCCTGCACGCACAACCAGTCGGGGCGGGCTTCGGTGCGCAACCAGGGGTCCAGCCCCTTGCGCGCCGCCGAGCGGATGCCGTTCAGGTTCAGGGTCGTGACGCGGAAGGTTTTGTCCATATCAGTTCGAAGTTGACGCATCGGCGCTGCCGAGCGATAGACTGTGGGCGATCGAGCGCCGGCCCTGCCGGCCACCGCTTATGCCCTCCGGATCCGCGATGCGACTGCCGACTCTGTGCGCGACGATGCTGCTTGCCGCGATGCTGCCCCAGCGAGCGCAAGCCGCTATTTTCGTCTGTCCGGGCGCAGGCGGCGCGCCGCAGACCAGCGACCACCTGACTGCCGACTGCATGATGCACGGTGGCCGCGAGCTCAACCCCGACGGCAGCGTACGCCGCGTGATCCTGTCGCCGCAGCAGCAGGCCGCGGCCGACGCGCAGCAGCGGCTGGCGCAGCGCGACGCGCAATCCCAGCTCGATGCGCTGCGCGAGCAGCGCGCGCTGCTGACGCGCTATCCCGACGCGCAGCGCCTGGCGCAGGCCGAACGCGACGACCTGCGCACGCCGCAGGCCTTGATCGCCAATGCGCAGCAAAGCCTGCTCGACCTCGCCGCGGAGCGCAAGCATTTGCTGCAGGACGCGCAGTTCTACCCCGACGGCCACTACCCGCCCGAGCTGCGCAACCGCTTCGAAGCCAACGCGCTGTTGCGGCGCCAGCAACAGCAGCTGATCGCCGGCCAGCAGCAGGCGATGGCGCGCACCCGCGCCCGCTACGCCGCGTTGCGCCAGCGCATGCAGCCGCTGTGGGCGCGCGCGGCGGCAGCCGCAACGGCCGCCAGCGCCGCGCCCTGACGCGCCGCGCTCAGCCGGCCAGCGCGGCGCGCAAGGCGTCGCCGACGAGTTGCGGATTGGCGCGCCCGCCGGTGGCCTTCATGACCTGTCCGACCAGCGCGTTCAGCGCCTTGGCCTTGCCCGCGCGGTACTCCTCGACGTTCTTTGGATTGGCCGCGATCACCGCGGTCACCGCGTCGGCGATGGCGCCGTCGTCGCGGATCTGGCGCAGGCCGCGCGCCTCGATCAGCGCGTCGACCTCGCGCTCGCCGTCCCACAGCGCGGCGAACACCTCGCGCGCGGTCTTGCCCGACAGCGTGCCGTCGACGATGCGCCGAATCAGCGCGCCCAGCGCCTGGGGTGCCACCGGCGACGCGTCGAGCTCGAGCTCGGCGCGGTTCAGCGCCGCAGCCAGCTCGCCCATGATCCAGTTCGCCGCCAATTTCGGGTTGCCGCAGTCCGCCGCGCAGGCCTCGAAATACGCCGCATGCGTGCGGCTTTGCGTCAGGTAGGCGGCGTCGACCACGCTCAGCGCGTAGTCGCGCACGAAGCGCTCGGCCATCTGCGCCGGCAGCTCGGGCAACTCCCCGCGCACGCGCTCGACCCATGCGGGCTCGATCATCAGCGTCGGCAGGTCGGGGTCGGGGAAGTAGCGGTAGTCGTGCGAATCCTCCTTGGTGCGCATCGTGCGGGTGACGCCGCGCTCCGGGTCGAACAGGCGCGTTTCCTGGCGCACCTGCCCCCCGTCCTCGATCAGCTCGATCTGGCGTTGCGCCTCGAACGCGATGGCGCGCTCGAGGAAGCGGAAGCTGTTCAGGTTCTTGATTTCGCAGCGCGTGCCCAGCGCGTCGCCGGGGCGGCGCACCGAGACGTTGGCATCGCAGCGGAACGAGCCTTCCTGCAGATTGCCGTCGCAGATCTCGAGCCAGACCACCAGCGCGTGCAGCGCGCGTGCGTAAGCGGCCGCCTCCGCGGCACCGCGCATGACCGGCTCGGTGACGATCTCGAGCAAGGGCGTGCCGGCCCGGTTGAGGTCGATGCCGGTGGCCGAACGGCCTTCGAACTCGATGCCGTGGATCGACTTGCCGGCGTCCTCCTCGAGGTGCGCGCGTGTCAGCTGCACCGTGCGCAGCGTGCCGTCGTGCACGAAGCCGACCTGGCCGCCCTGCACCACCGGAATCTCGAACTGGCTGATCTGGTAGCCCTTCGGCAGGTCCGGATAGAAGTAGTTCTTGCGCGCGAACACCGAGTGCGGCGCGATGCGCGCACCGACCGCGAGACCGAAGCGGATCGCGCGCTCGACCGCGGCGCGGTTGGCCACCGGCAAGGCGCCGGGCAACGCGAGGTCGACGCAGCTGGCCTGACTGTTGGGCTCGCGGCCGAACGCGGTCGGCGCGTCGGAGAACATCTTCGACGCGGTCGAGAGCTGGACATGCGTCTCCAGCCCGATGACGATTTCCCAGTTGCTGTTCATCGTGGCGCTCACAAGGTCGGCGGCACCATCCGGTGCCAGTCGGTGGCGCGCTGCAGCGCGTGCGCGGCGCCGAGCAGGCGCGATTCGCCGAAGTGCGGCGCGAGCAGTTGCAGCCCGACCGGCAGGCCGCTGTCGCGCCCCACGCCGGCCGGCACGCTCAGGCCCGGCAAGCCGGCCAGACTGCCCGGCAGCGTGTAGATATCGGCCAGATAGTTGGCCAGCGGATCGGCCTTGGCGCCGCGCGCCCACGCCACGGTCGGCGACACCGGCCCGGCGATCAGGTCGCAACCGGCGAACGCGGCGGCGAAGTCGTCGGCGATCAGTCGGCGGATTTTCTGCGCCTGCAAGTAGTACGCGTCGTAGTAGCCGTGAGACAGCACGTAGGTGCCGATCAGGATGCGGCGTTTGACTTCGGCGCCGAAGCCTTCGGCGCGTGTCGCCGCGTACATCTCGGCGAGGTCGGCGTAGTCCGACGCGCGGTGGCCGTAGCGCACGCCGTCGTAGCGCGACAGATTGCTCGAGGCCTCGGCCGGCGCGACGATGTAATAGGCCGGGATCGCCAGCTCGGTGCGCGGCAGCGCGATCTCGAGCAAGGTCGCGCCGAGGCGCTCGAGCTCGGCCAGCGCGCCGCGCACGGCGTGCGCGACTTCGTCGGCCAGGCCGTCGGCGAACCACTCGCGCGGCAAGCCGATGCGCAGCCCGGCCAGCGGTCGCTGCGCCGGCAGCGCATCGAGCGCGTCGGTGTAGCGCGGCACCGGCTGCGCCACGCTGGTCGAGTCCTGCGCGTCGTGCCCGGCCATCTCCTGCAGCAGCAGCGCGCAGTCCCAGGCGCTGCGCGCCATCACGCCCGCCTGGTCGAGGCTGGACGCGAACGCGATCATGCCGAAGCGCGAGCACAGGCCATAGGTCGGCTTGACGCCGGTGATGCCGCACATCGCGGCCGGTTGGCGGATCGATCCACCGGTGTCGCTGCCGGTGGCCGCGGGCACCAGGCGTGCCGCCACCGCGGCGGCCGAGCCGCCCGAGGAACCGCCCGGCACCGCGGCGTGGTCCCAGGGGTTGGCCACCGGCCCCCAGGCCGAGTTCTCGTTGGCCGAGCCCATCGCGAACTCGTCCATATTGGTCTTGCCCAGGCTGATCGCGCCGGCCTCGGACAGCCGTTGCACGATCGTGGCATCGAACGGACTGAGGTAACCGGCCAGCATCTTCGAGCCCGCGGTCGACGGCATGTCGCGCGTGACGAACACGTCCTTGTGCGCCACCGGCAGGCCCAGCAAGGGCCGCGTGTCGCCGGCGGCGCGGGCGGCGTCGGCGGCGCGCGCCGCGTCCAGCGCGGCGGCGGCGGCGACGTGGACGAAGGCGTTGAGTGCGGCGGCGGCGTCGATGCGGCGCAGCTGCGCGCCCACCAGCTCGACGCTGGACAAGGTGCCCGCGGCGAGCAGATCGCGCTGCTCGCGCAACTCCAGCAGGGTCGGGTCGACAACGCTCATTCGATCACCCTCGGCACGATGAACAGGCCGCCTTGCGCGGCGGGCGCGTTGGCCAGCGCGGCGTCGCGGATCGCCGGCGTGCGCGCGACGTCGTCGCGCAGCGGCAGCGGCTGCTCGCGCAGGCTCGACAGCGGGTGGGCGAGCGGCTCGACGCCGCTTGTGTCGACCGCGCGCATGCGCTCGACGATGGTGAAAAAGGCGTTGATCTGATCGAGCATCGCGTCGCGCTCGGGCGCGCTCAGGCGCAGCCGCGCGAGGTCGGCGATACGATCGATGTCGCTGGGTTGCAGGGGCATGGCTGGGATGGCGGTCGGACAGATCCGAAAACGCCATTGTACGAGGGCGCCTTCAGCTAACATGGACGGATTGGCCGCCGCAAAAAACTGCTGCCAAAACGACCTATTTGTTGCGTTTATCACACAAACCGGATTCCCGAAGCCATGTTTGGAATTTTTCGCCGGTATTTCTCGACCGATCTGGCGATCGATCTCGGGACCGCCAACACCCTGATCTACGTGCGCGGCAAGGGCATCGTGCTCGATGAGCCCTCGGTCGTCGCGATCCGCCATGAAGGCGGCCCGAACGGCAAGAAGACGATCCAGGCGGTCGGCCGCGAAGCCAAGGCCATGCTCGGCCGCGTGCCCGGCAACATCGAGGCGATACGCCCGATGAAGGACGGCGTGATCGCCGACTTCACCGTCACCGAGCAGATGTTGAAGCAGTTCATCAAGATGGTGCACGAGACGACGATGTTCAAACCGTCGCCGCGAATCATCATCTGCGTACCCTGTGGCTCGACCCAGGTCGAGCGCCGCGCGATCCGTGAATCGGCGCTCGGCGCCGGCGCCAGCGAGGTCTATCTGATCGAGGAGCCGATGGCCGCGGCGATCGGCTCGGGGCTGCCGGTCAGCGAGGCCAGCGGTTCGATGGTCGTCGACATCGGCGGCGGCACCACCGAGGTCGGCGTCATCTCGCTCGGCGGCATGGTCTACAAGGGCAGCGTTCGCGTCGGTGGCGACAAGTTCGACGAAGCGATCCTGAACTACATCCGGCGCAACTACGGCATGCTGATCGGCGAGCCGACCGCCGAGGCGATCAAGAAGGAGATCGGTTCGGCCTTCCCCGGCTCCGAAGTGCGCGAGATGGAAGTCAAGGGTCGCAACCTGTCCGAAGGTGTGCCGCGCAGCTTCACGATCTCGAGCAACGAGATCCTGGAGGCGCTGACCGACCCGATCAACCAGATCGTCTCGGCGGTGAAGAACGCGCTCGAGCAGACCCCGCCGGAACTCGGCGCCGACATCGCCGAGCGCGGCATGATGTTGACCGGCGGCGGCGCGTTGCTGCGCGATCTCGACCGCCTGCTGGCCGAGGAAACCGGGCTGCCGGTGCTGGTCGCGGAAGATCCCCTGACCTGCGTGGCGCGCGGCTGCGGCATGGCGCTCGAGCGCATGGATCGCCTGGGCACCATCTTCACGTCCGAGTAACCGTCCCGCGGACTGCGCCGCCCGCCCCGGCGCAGCGGCTGACCGATGCCTTTCGACACCCTCGAGCGCAGCCCGCCGCCGTTTTTCCGGCAGGGCCCGTCGGCTGCCACCCGGCTGGTGTTCTACGCCGCGCTGTCGCTGCTGCTGATGGCGCTCGACGTGCGCTGGCACGTCGCGCAGCCGCTGCGCCGGGCGATCGCGCTGGCGATCGAGCCGGCCACGCTGGTCGCGCGCCTGCCGGTGCAACTGGCCGGCGACGTGGCCTCGCACTTCGCGTCGCTGCAGCGCACGCAGACCGAGCTCGAAGCGCAACGCCGCGCGGTCGCCGCGCTGTCGCTGCAGGCCTCGCGCGCCGCCGCGCTGCAGCGCGACAACGACGAACTGCGCGCCTTGCTGCAACTGCAGCGCAGCGTACCGCTGCAATCGCTGGCGGCGCAGGTCAGCGCGCAGGTGGCCGACCCCTATTCGCGCAAGCTGCTGATCGACAAGGGGGCGCTGGCCGGCGTGGTGGCGGGCTCGCCGGTGATGGACCGCGACGGGCTGCTCGGCCAGGTCACCGAGGTGCGGCCGTTCGACGCGCAGCTCACGCTGATCACCGATCGCGATTCGTCGGTGCCGGTCGAGGTGGTGCGCAACGGCGTGCGCGGCGTGCTCGTCGGCGACGCCGGCAGCACCCCCGGCGGCATCGAGCTGCAATGGCAGGCGGCCAACGCCGATCTGCGCGCCGGCGACGTGCTGGTGACCAGCGGCCTGGGTGGCGTCTACCCCAGCGGCCTGGTGGTGGCGCGCATCACCGCCGTGCAACGCCCGCGCGACAGCGCGTTCGCGCGCGTCCTGTGCGCCCCGCTGGCCAAGGTCGACGGCGGTCGCGACGTGCTGGTGCTCAAGCCCCTGGGCACGCTGGCGGCACCGCCGACCCCGGCCGCGCCGCGCCACCGGCGCGCGCGGCGCTGAGCAGGAAGCGAGCTCCATGTCCGAGATGACGCCCCCGTGGCGCCGCCGCCCGCCCGAGCCGGGCACCGCCGATGCGAAGCCGCGCCGCGAGGTGCTGCTGCTGGCCGCGCGTCCGTGGTTCATCTGGAGCACGCTGCTGGCGGCGATGCTGATCGATTTCATGCCGCTGGGGCGGCTGCCCTGGCAACCCGACCTGCTGGCCATCGCGCTGGTGTTCTGGAGCGTGCACCAGCCGCGCCGCGTCGGCATCGGCGCCGGCTTCACGCTCGGCGTGCTGCTCGACGTGCAACAAGGCGCGCTGCTCGGCGAGCACGCGCTGGCCTACGCGCTGCTGACCTTCTTCGCGGTCGCGCTGCACCGCAGGCTGCTCTGGTTCCCGCTGCGCACGCAGGCGCTGCAGGTGCTGCCGCTGTTCGTTTGCGCTCAGGCATTGGAATTCGGCGTGCGCATGGCGCTGGGCGCCAATTTCCCCGGCTGGAGCGTGGTCGCGGCGCCGCTGCTGCAAGCGGCGCTGTGGGCACCGTTGAGCTGGCTGCTGCTGGCGCCGCAGCGCCGCGCGCCCGACGCCGACGCGCACCGCCCGCTGTGAGGGCTGAGGCTTGAATACGCTGAAGGATCTCGAACGCGAGCTGCACCGCTTTCGCCGGCGCCTGCTGGTGGCGCTGCTCGGCGTGCTGCTCGCGTTCAGCGTGCTGGTGTCGCGCTGGGTCTGGCTGCAGGTGCTGCGCCATCGCAAATACTCCTTGCAGGCCCGCGACAACCGCATTGCGATCGAACCCACACCGCCGTCGCGCGGGCTGATCCTCGACCGCAACGGCATCGTGCTGGCCGACAACTACGCCGCCTACACGCTCGAGATCACGCCCAGCCGCACGCTGGCCGGGGTCGACGCGACGCTGCGGGCGCTGCGCCAGCTGATCGAGATCACGCCCGCCGCGGAGCGGCGCTTCCGCAACCTGCTGGCGCAGAACCGCAGCTTCGAGCCGACCCCGATCCGCAGCCGGCTCAGCGACGTCGAAGTCGCACGCTTCGTCGCGCAGCGCTTCCGATTCCCCGGTGTCCAGGTGCGCGCGCGCCTGTTCCGCCGCTACCCGCTGGGCAGCCTGGGCAGCCACGCGATCGGCTACGTCGGCCGCATCGGCCCGGCCGAGCAGGCGCGCATCGCCGCCGGCGCGCAGGCGCGCAACTACCAGGGCACCGACCACATCGGCAAGACCGGCGTCGAGCTCAGCTACGAGGCGCAGCTGCATGGCCTCACCGGCTTCGACGAGGTCGAGGTCAACGCCGCCGGACGTCCGGTGCGCAAACTGCGCAGCTTTGCCGCGGTGCCGGGAAGCTCGCTGGTGCTGTCGCTCGACGCGCGGCTGCAGAAGCTGATCGAGGACCTGTACGGCGACCGCACCGGCGCCTGCGTCGTGATGGATCCGCGCAACGGTGAAGTGCTGGCGCTGGCGTCGATACCGATGGCAGACCCCAATCTGTTCGTCGAGGGCATCGACCAGGCCGACTGGACCGCGCTGAACACCGACCCGCACCGCCCGATGCTCAACCGCGTGCTGCGCGGCACCTTTCCGCCGGGCTCGACCTACAAGCCCTATCTGGGCGTCGGCGCGCTGACGCGGGGCGTGCGCACCGCCAGCTACACGCTGCACGACCCCGGCTTTTTCATGCTCGGCAAGCACAAGTTCCGCGATGACGTTCCGGGCGGCCACGGGATGGTCGACATGCACAAGGCCATCGCGGTATCGTGCGACACCTATTTCTACATGGTGGCCAACGACTGGGGCGTCGACGGCATGCACGACTACACGCGGCAGTTCGGCTTCGGCCAGACCACCGGCATCGACCTGCCTGACGAGGCGCGCGGCATCCTGCCGTCGAAGGCCTGGAAGCGCCGCGCCTACCGCCTGCCCGCACAGCAGCGCTGGTACCCCGGCGAGACCATCAGCCTGGGCATCGGCCAGGGCTACAACAGCTTCACGCCGATCCAGATGGCCAATGCACTGGCGACGATGGCCAGCCGCGGCCGGCGCGTCAAGCCCCGCGTCGTGCGCATGGTCGAGGACATGGGCACGCGGCGCTTCGCGCCGACGCCGGTCGAGGTGGTCGAGCGCATCGCGATCCCCGATTCCGCATGGCAAGTGATCCACGACGGTATGGTCGCGGTCAACGCCGAAACCGACGGCACCGGCTACGCAGTGTTTCACGACGCGCCCTACACCAGCGCCGGCAAGACCGGCACCGCACAGGTGTTCACCGTCGCGCAGAACCAGAAGTACCACGCCGCCGACCTCGCGCGCGATCTGCGCGACCATGCGCTGTACACCTGCTACGCGCCGGCCGAGAACCCGGTGGTGTGCGTCGCGCTGATCGTCGAGCACGCCGGTTTCGGTGCCGCGTCGGCGGCGCCGATCGCGCGCAAGGTGCTCGACTTCCACCTGCTCGGCAAGTATCCGGACGACGCCGAGATCGAGCGCATCTCGGGGCGCGCGCCCCAGCCGGTGGTGTTCCGTTATGCGAGTGGGCGCAACGGCGTTCCCGACGTGCCCGACGCGAAGACGCCGCCGCCGGGTGCGAGCGCGCCGGCCGGCACCGCGGCGCCGACCCCGGCCGGCTCGGCCCCGACGCTGCGACCGTGGCCACAGCCGCAGGCCGCGGAGCCGGCCACGGTGGTCGGGGCGACGCTGCGCGCGCATTGCGCCGGCACACCGCTGTTCACGCGCTTCCGGCGCGCGCCCGAGCGCTGCGATCCCGACGAAGGAATCCCGCTGTGAACACGGTGATCGATCGCCCGCCGCTGCTGCGTCGCTTGCGCCCGCTGGTCAGCGGCTTCGACCTGCCGCTGCTCGGCGGCCTGCTGGTGCTGGTCGGCATCGGCGCGCTCGTGCTGTACTCGGCACTTCAAGGCCAGGGCATCAGCTTCAGCGACCAGCTGCGCAATATCGGCATCGCCTGGCTGGTGCTGTTCGCAGTGGCGCAAGTGCCGCCGCAGCGGCTGATGCAGATCGCCCCGCCGCTGTACCTGTTCGGTGTCGCCTTGCTGGTGGCCACCGCGCTGTTCGGCGACGTGCACAAGGGGGCGCGGCGCTGGCTCAACGTCGGCGTCGTGATCCAGCCCTCGGAGATCATGAAGATCGCGATGCCGTTGATGCTGGCCTGGTACTTCCAGAAGCGCGAGGGCTTGATCACGCTGCGCGATTTCGGCGTCGCCGCGCTGCTGCTGGCGGTCCCGGTGGCGCTGATCATGAAGCAGCCCGACCTCGGCACCGCGATGCTGGTGCTGTCGACCGGCTTCTTCGTGATCTTCTTCGCCGGCCTGTCGTGGCGGGTGCTGGCGCTGCTGGCGCTGCTGGCGGCCGGCGCGGCCCCGGTGCTGTGGCATTTCATGCACGATTACCAGCGCCAGCGCGTGCTGATGCTGCTCGACCCGCAGGCCGATCCGCTGGGCACCGGCTTCAACATCATCCAGTCGATGATCGCGATCGGCTCGGGCGGGGTCTGGGGCCAGGGCTATCTGCACGGCACCCAGGCGCACCTGAACTTCATTCCGGAGTCGCACACCGACTTCGTGTTCGCGGTGCTGGCCGAGGAATGGGGCCTGGTCGGCAACCTCGTGCTGATCGCCTCCTACCTGTTTTTCATCATGCGCGGGCTGTACATCGCGTCGGGCGCGCCGACGCTGTTCTCGCGCCTGCTGGCCGGTTCGATCACGATGATTTTCTTCACCTACGCCTTCGTCAACATGGGCATGGTGTCGGGCATCCTGCCGGTGGTCGGGGTTCCCCTGCCGTTCGTCAGCTACGGCGGCACCGCGCTGGTCACGCTGATGCTGGGCAGCGGCATCCTGCTGTCGATCGCGCGCTCCAAGCGCCTGGTGCAGAGCTGAGGCTCGACGCGCATCGAGCGTAAAAGTCGCTCGAACACAGCGAAACAATTCATTTGACGCAGCGCGCCCAGGCGCGACAATCGGCCCCACATCAATCCCGTGGGATGCGTCGAACATGTTGAAAAAACTAGGGTTTTTACCCATCATCGGCCTGTTGCAGGCGCTGCTCGCGGCACACGCGGCCACGCTTCCCGGGCCCCTGGTCGACGTCGCGTGGCTGCACGCGCATCTCGACCAGGTGCAGGTGCTCGACGTGCGCGACGACCTGAACTCGCTGACCGATGCTCCGAAGTACGAAACGGTCGGCGGCGCCAAGGTCCTCGGCCAGGTCGGCGGCTACATCCCCGGCGCGCTGTCGGCCAATTTCTGGGCGCTGCGCGTCAAACGACAGCTCGGCGGCAAGGACGTCGATTTCCTGCTGCCCAGCGCCGCCGAGTTCGAGGAAGTGATGCAGGCCTCGCAGCTCGAACCGGGCAAGCCGGTGGTCGTCGCACCGACCGGCGACGACGCCACCTCGCTGCAGGAAGCGGCGCTGCTGGTCTGGGAGCTCGAACTGTTCGGCATGCCCGCCGACCAGGTCGCGATGCTCGACGGCGGCACCCACGCGTGGATCGCCGCCGGACTGGCGGTCGACGACGACGCGATCGCCCCGATGAGCTCGGGCCACTGGAAGGCCGCGCCGGCGCGCGCCGACATGATGGCCGACACCGATCAGGTGCGCGCCGCGCTGCGTGCGCACCGTCACCTGCTCGACGCACGTCCGCTGGCCCAGTTCGCGGCCGTCGACCATACCCCGGTGGTCCCGGTCGCGGGACGGCTGGCAGGCGCGCGCCCGCTGCCGGCCGAGCTGCTCTACACGCGCGGCGCCGACGGCGCCTGGCGTTTCCTGTCGGCGGCGCAGTACCGCACCGTGTTCGCGCTGGACCGCGTGCGCCTGCCGGCACACCCGATCGTCTACTGCAATACCGGGCAGTACGCAGCCGGGGCCTGGTTCGTGCTCGACCGCATCCTGCACCACCGCGGCGTGCGCGAGTACCAGGGCGGCATGAACGAATGGGTCGCGCGCGGCCTTCCGGTGGTCGGTCTGTGAGCATCCCGCCCCCTCCAGGAGCAAGCCCCATGAACTTATCCCCTCTGCGCCGGCTGGCGCTGGCCGCGGCGCTGCTCGGTGCGGCCGGCGCCGCGCACGCCGCGCAGCGCTCGATGCTCGGCCACTTCGACTTCGACCATCCGAGCTTCGTCCACGAACTGCCGTTCGCGCGCCGCGCGCTGGTGCTGCAGGTCAGCAGCGACGATCCGCAGACCTGGCAGCTGACCTTGAACAATGCACAGAACGTCCTGAAGTACTTCGGCGACGACCAGGTGCGCGTGGTCGTCGTCGCGTTCGGCCCGGGGCTGCGCATGTTGCTCAAGGACTCGCCGGTGGCCGCGCGCATCGCCGCGCAGGACGGCGAGGGCATCGAGTTCGACGCCTGCCACAACACCATGGAAGGCATGGCACGCAAGCTCGGCCACATGCCCGCGCTGGTGCCGGCCGCGGTCGTCGTGCCCGCCGGACTGGTGCGGGTGATGCAATTGGAGAAAGCCGGCTTCGCCTACGTGCGGCCTTGAGCGCGGGGCCGGCGCGCGCCAACTGGTGCTGCGCGCCGGCGCCGAATTGGCACTCTTCGCTGACGCTTTCCTGACCTATCCTGCGAACCGCTTCGGGCGCGCGCCGCACCCGCGGCGACCCATCAGGCAACCGGAGCGTCCAGCGATGAGCCAGCACACCCGTCCGTTTTCCGCGCGGCCGACCGCGCGCCGCGCATCATGATGCGCCTGCAGCAAGCCTGCGAGGCGCTGGTCAGCGACTCGTTCTACGAGGCCAGCGCGCATCCGCGCGCCGACCACCCGGCGCTGCGCGGCAGCACCCAGGCCGACGTCTGCGTTGTCGGCGGCGGCCTCGCCGGGCTGTCGGCCGCGCTCGAGCTGGCGCAGCACGGCCTGCGCGTCGTCGTGCTCGAGGCGCAGCGATTCGGCTGGGGCGCTTCCGGGCGCAACGGTGGCCAGGCGCTGGCCGGCTACGCTTGCGAGATGGGCCCGTTCGAGCAGCAACTCGGCCGGGATGCCGCGCAACAGGCCTGGGCGATGTCGTGTGAAGCCCTGGAATTGATGCGCGAACGGATCGCCCGCCACAGCATCGCTTGCGACTGGACGCCCGGTGCGATGACCGTCGCGGTCACGCAGAAGAAATTGCGCGCACTGCGCGAATGGGTCGACGCGATGCACCGCGACTACGCCGCCGCGCGCCTGCAATGGCTGGACGCGGACGCCACGCAAGCGGTGATCGGCAGCCGACGCTACTGCGGCGGCGTGCTCGACCCCAGCGGCGGCCACGTGCACCCGCTGAACTACACGCTGGGGCTGGCGCGCGCCGCGGCGGCGGCCGGCGCGGTGCTGCACGAACACAGCGAAGTGCTGCAGGTGCAGCCCGGCCGGCCGGGTGAGCGCGCGCGCGTGCGCACCTCCGCCGGCGACGTGCAATGCGACTGGGTGCTGCTCGCCGGCAACGTCAACCTCGGCGCAATCGCGCCGACGCTTGCGCGCCGCGTGATGCCGGTGGGAACCTACATCATCGCCACCGAGCCGCTGGGCCAGGCGCGCGCCGACGCGTTGATCCGCAATCGCGCGGCGGTCAGCGACAACGAATTCGCGCTCGACTACTACCGCCTGTCGGCCGACCACCGACTGCTGTTCGGCGGCCGCGTGAGCTACTCGACGCGCACCCCGCGCGACCTCGCCGCGACCATGCGCGCCGGCATGCTGCGCGTGTTCCCGCAGCTCGGCGACGTGCGCGTGACCCACGCCTGGGGCGGTTTCGTCGACATCACGATGAACCGCGCGCCCGACTTCGGGCGCCTGAGCCGCGACGTGCTCTACCTGCAGGGTTTCTCCGGCCACGGGCTGGCGCTGACCGGCCTGGCCGGCAAGCTCGCCGCCGAGGCGATCCGCGGTCAGGCCGAGCGTTTCGACCTGTTCACGCGGCTCAAGCACCGCGCCTTCCCCGGCGGCGACGCGATGCGCACGCCGGCTTTGGTGCTGGGCATGCTGTGGTACCGACTGCGCGACATGCTGTAGCGCGCATCGCCGTTTTGCCTGCTTTTGGTATGGTGGTCTTACCGGTTGCGCAGTTGATGCACCGGTGCGATGATTGAGACGCTTTTGGTTGCGACTGTTTTGCGCCGCCCCGCCGGGTTTTCCGTATATGCGCCCGGATCGTGACGGCCTAGGATCGGCGCAGCCTGAACGAAGCGCCCAGGCTCGCGCCGGCATCGGTGCGATACGCAGACAACGAAGACGAGGAGACCACGATGCAGGATCAGGACAAAGCGGAAGGAATGTTCGGAGAAGTCGATCGGCGCGATTTCCTGAAAGTGGCCGGCGCCGGCGTCGCCGCGCTGCTGGCGCGGCCGAAGCCGACCTGGGCGGCCAGCGAGACGCCGATCAAGATCGGCATGGTCGACCCGATCACGAGCACCTTCGCCGCGCTCGGCCAGAGCGAGATCAAGGGTGCCAAGTTCGCCGAGGCCGAGATCAACAAGGCCGGCGGCGTGCTCGGCCGTCCGCTGCAGGTCCTGGTCGAGGACAGCGCCGGCAACCCCGGCACCGCGGTCGACAAGTCGTCGCGCCTGGTCAGCCAGGACAACGTCGACTTCCTGATGGGCACCGTGAATTCGGCAGCGTCGCTGGCCGTCTCGCAGTTCGCCAACCAGCACAACAAGCTGTTCGTCGCCACCGGCGGCCACGTCGACAGCCTGACCGGCGCGGATTGCAAGAGCACGACCTTCCGCACCTGCTCGACGACCTGGATGCTGACCGCCGGGGACTTCGAGACCCTGTTCAAGAAGTTCGGCAAGAAGTGGTACTTCCTGACCACCGACTACGCCTTCGGCAAGTCCGAGCAGACCGACTACCAGACGCAACTGAAGAAGGCCGGCGGCACCACCGTCGGCGGCGCGCTGGTGCCGGTCGGCGCGACCGACTTCTCCAGCTACCTGATCGATGTCAAGGCGAAGAAGCCCGACGTGCTGTGCCTGCTGCTGGCCGGCAACGACCAGGTCAACTGCATGAAGCAGATCGCCCAGTTCGGCATCAACAAGGAAATCGCCGTCGGCGGCGCGCTGTTCGAGCTCGAGCAGGCCGCGGCGCTGCCGCCGGCCGCGCGCTACGGCTGGTGGACCATGGAGTGGTACTGGAACCAGGCCGGCAACAAGCACGTCGCCGACTTCGTCAAGCGCTACGCCGCCGCGCACAACGGCGAGTACCCGACCGCGCGCGTGTGGTTCGGTTTCGCCACCACGCATGCGATCCGCCTCGCGGTGGAGAAGGCCAAGTCGACCGAAACGGGCAAGGTGGTCAAGGCGATGGAAGGGCTGGCGCTGCCGCCGGAAGTGGCGCTGCAGGCGCACACGCCGGTGTACCGCGCGGCCGACCATCAGCTGCTGATCAGCATGTTCCCGGGTGAGGTGAACGCGTCGGGCAAGTACCCCGACCTGTTCAAGGTCGCCGACATCGTGCCGGGCGCGTCGATCGCGCTGTCGCCGCAGCAGATGGGCTGCAAGCTGCACGGCTGACGCGCATCGAGCTGTGTCGCGCGGGGTTCACCGGAACCCCGCGCCGCACACGATGTCCGCACCCCCCCCCCGACACCCGCAACGCGCCCGCGTGGCGCGCGTGCCGGGGGCGTGCGCGCCTCGCGTGCGACCCTTTCTTTCTGATTTCGCTTCCGCGGAGATTCCGCCTTGAACATCGTCCTGATCTTCAATATGTTCAACGGGCTGATCACCGGCGCGTTCTACGCGTTGCTGGCGCTCGGCCTGGCCCTGATCCTGGGGCTGAACAACACCATCAATTTCGCGCAGGGCACGTTCATGGCCCTGTCCGCGTATTTCGCCTACTCGCTGGCGCCGCACCTGGGCTTCTGGGGCGCGCTGCTGGTGGCGCCGCTGCTGGCCGGCGTGCTCGGGCTGGTCGTCGAAGTGTTTCTGGTGCGACGCCTGTACAAGCGCGACCCGCTGTACTCGCTGCTGCTGACCTTCGGCCTGGCGATGATCATGCAGGACGCGCTTCGCACCATCTGGGGCCCGGTCGGCGTGCCGCTGGCGATCCCCGACGCGCTGGGCCACCCGCTGAGCTCGACCTACTTCTTCCTCACCGGCTACCGCCTGTTCGTCGTCGCGGTCGCGCTGGTGGGCACCGGCGTGCTGTTCGCGGTGCTGCGCTTCACGCGGCTGGGCGTTCGCATCCGCGCCGGCAACGCCGACCTCGAAACGGTCTCGGCGATGGGCGTCAACATCTACCTGCTGCGCAGCGCCAACTTCGTCATCGGCATCGTGTTCGCCGGGGTCGCCGGCATCCTGGCCGCAGGCCAGCTCGGGCTTGATCCGACGATGGGCGAAGGCCTGCTGATGCCGGCCTTCGTCGCGATCGTCGTCGGCGGCGTCGGTTCGCTGCTCGGTTCGCTGCTCGGCGGCCTGCTGATCGGCGTCGCCTCGGGCATCACCACCGCGTACTACCCGGCCGCCAGCGAGGCGGTGATCTATCTCATCATGGGGCTGATGCTCGTCGTGCGACCGCGCGGCCTGATGGGCCAGGAGGGCCTGCTCGAATGAAATCCGAACCGACCACGACCCTGCACGCGCTGCGCGGCGTGCCCGGCAGCAAGCTGCGCAGCTGGCGCGGCACCGCGTTGCTCGGCCTGCTGCTGCTCAGCGCGCCGGCCTGGCTGCCCTACGTCGGCGGCTACAACGACATCGCCTCGCGCGTGCTGATCTACGGCCTGGCCGCTATGGGCCTGAACCTGCTGCTCGGCTTCACCGGCGGCCTGTCGTTCGGCCACGCCGCGTATTTCGGACTGGGCTCCTACGGTGTGGGCATGCTGCTCAAGTACGGCCCGCCCAGCGTGCCGCTGGCCTTGCTGTGCGGCACCCTGCTCGGCGGCATCGCCGCGACCGTGCTGGCGCCGATCGTCGTGCGCCGCCGCGGCATCTATTTCGCGATGATCACGATCGCGATCGGCCAGCTGTTCTACTTCGTCTCGATCCGCTGGGCCGCTGTGACCGGCGGCTACGACGGGCTGACCGGATTCAGCCGCCACCCGATCACGCTGCTGCCGGGCCTGAGCTGGACGCTGGGCTCGACCGGCTTCTATTACCTGGTGCTGCTGTGCTTCGCGCTCGGCGCCGCGGTGCTGTGGATCGTGCTGAATTCGCCGCTGGGACACGCCTTCGTCGCGGTGCGCGAAAACCAGAAGCGGCTGACCTTCCTCGGCGTGCAGGTGCAGCGCTACGCCGCGGTGTCGTTCGCGATCTCGGGCTTCATCGTCGCGCTGGCCGGCGGCCTCAACGCCCTGCTCGACAACTTCACCTCGCCCAACAGCTTGGCCAACAGCTTGTCGGGTGACCTCGTGATCATCGCCGTGCTCGGCGGCATGCGCAGCTTCTGGGGTCCGTTCGTCGGCGCGGCGATTTTCGTGCTGGTGCGCGATTACGCCAGCAACGTGACGTCGAACTGGATGTCGGTGATCGGTTTGATTTTCGTGCTGTCGGTGCTTTTCTTCCCCCTCGGCATCATGGGCTTCCTGAAGCACAGGAGCAAGAAACAATGACCAGCCTGCTCAAGCTCAACACGGTGTCGCGGCGCTTCGGTTCGCTGCAGGCACTGACCGACATCTCGATCGACGTCGCTCCCGGCGAACTGCGCGCGGTGATCGGCCCCAACGGCGCCGGCAAGACCACGCTGTTCAACCTGATCAGCGGCTTCTTCCCGCCGAGCTCGGGCGAGATCGTGTTCGACGGTCAAGTGATTTCGCGCGTCAACCCGGCCGAACTGGTCAATCGCGGCATCATCCGCACCTTCCAGATCACCGAGATCTTCCTGTCGCTGTCGGTTTACGAGAACCTGCGCATCGCCGCCGAGGTCGCGATGGGCGTCAGCCACCTGCCGTGGGCCGGACGCCATCTGCGCGCGCGCATCGACGAACGCGTGCAGGAGCTGATGGACATGGTCGGCATCGCGCGCAAGGCGGACCGCATCGCCGGCGAGCTCTCGCACGGCGACCAGCGCGTGGTCGAGATCGGCATCGCGCTGTCGCGCCACCCCAAGCTGCTGCTGCTCGACGAGCCGACCGCCGGCATGGGCGACGAGGAGACGCAGAACATGACCGCGCTGATCCGGCGACTGAACAAGGAACAGAAGATCACGACGCTGTTCGTCGAGCACGACATGGAAATCGTGTTCGGCATCGCCGACCGCATCACCGTGCTCGACAACGGCCACATGCTGGCCGAAGGCAATGCGCACGAAATCGCCAACAACCCCAAGGTCCAGGCCGCCTACCTCGGCCAGGCCGCGTGAGGAGGGCCGCATGAGCCTCGTACTCGAAGTCGACAAGATCCATACGTACTACGGCAAGAGCCACATCCTCGACGGCGTCTCGTTCAATGTCGGCGAAGGCGAGCTGGTCGCGCTGCTCGGGCGCAACGGCGCCGGCAAGACGACCACGATGCGCTCGGTGATGGGGCTGACGCCGCCGCGCCAGGGCACCATCAAGCTGTTCGGGCGCGACATGACCGGCTGCCAGCCCCACCAGATGGCTGCGGCCGGTGTCGGCTACGTTCCCGAAGGCCGCAAGATCTTCGGTCACTTGACGGTGCACGAGAACCTGCTGGTGGCGCGCGAAACGCGCGGACCGTGGAACATCGACAAGGTCTATGAACTGTTCCCGCGGCTGCACGAGCGCCGCACCAGCAAGGGCGGCCGGCTGTCGGGCGGCGAGCAGGAGATGCTGGCGATCGCGCGCGCGCTGCTGCTCAACCCCAAGCTGCTGATCCTCGACGAACCGTCGCAAGGCCTGGCGCCGATCATCGTGCAGGAAGTCATGCGTACCATCGGGCGCATGAAGGCTGAGGGCATCGCGGTGCTGCTGGTCGAGCAGAACGCCTATCTGGCGCTGCAGCTGGCCAACCGCGCCTACGTGCTCGGTGAGGGCGAAGTCGTGTTCGAAGGCACCGGCGAGGCGCTGCTGGCCGACACCGAACGCATGGAGCAGCTCGCCGGCGTGGCGCACGCCGCCTGAGGCGGCGTTCAGCCCAGCGCCTGCACCAGCAGTTCACACAGGCGCTTGGCCCACGGCGCGACGCGCTCGATCGGCACGTAGGCGTAGCCGACGATCAGCCCGCGCGTGCCGGAGCCGTCGAGGTAGTAGCGCGACAGCGGGCGCACGCTGATGCCGTGTACCGCGAGCTGCGCGGCGACGACCTCGTCGTCGACGCGCGCGTCGGCCCCTTCGAACACCAGGCACAGGTGCAGCCCCGAGTCCTGCCCTGAAATGCGCACGCGCTCGCCCAGGGTGGCCTGGATGCGCCGTGACAGTTCGTCGCGCCGCGCCTGATAGGCCACGCGCAGGCGCCGGATCAGCGTGTTGAAGTGGCCCTCGTTGATGAAGTCGGTCAGCGCCGCCTGCAGCATCAGCTGCCCCGGTCGGTACAGGTCGTACAGCCCGTTGTCGAAGGCGTCGACCAGATCGGGCGGCACCACCAGATAGCCCAGCCGTATGCCCGGGTACATCACCTTGGAGAAGGTGCCCGAATACAGCACCTGGGCGTGTTCGTCGAGCCCCTGCAGGCTGGCGTAGGGGCGGCCGCCGTAGCGGAACTCGCTGTCGTAATCGTCCTCGAAAATCCAGCAGCGGCGGCGCGCGGCGAACTCGAGCAGCGCGCGCCGGCGCTGCAGGCTCATCACATGACCGAGCGGGTACTGATGCGACGGAGTCACGTAGATCAGGCGCGGCGCGGCCTGCCAGTCGGCCGCGCGCGGCGCGATGCCTTCGGCGTCGACCGCCACCGGGTGCAGGCGCAGGCCGGCCGCGTGCAAGGCCGCGCGCGCCCCCCAGTAGCAGGGGTTCTCGACCCAGGCCAGGTCGCCCTGGTCGGTGAGCAGCCGTGCCGCCAGGTCGATCGCCTGCTGCGTCCCCGCGGTGACGAACACCTGCTCGGGGGTCACGCGTACCGAGCGCGACAGCGTCAGGTACTGGGCGATCGCCGCGCGCAGCGGCATGTAGCCGCCGCGCTGGCCGTAGTCCAGCAGGTCGCGATCGAGCGTGCGCCAGTACTTGGCCTGCAGCTTGTGCCAGAGCTGGATCGGGAACTCGCTGTAATCGGCGCTGCCCGGAGCGAACGGCTGCACTTCGAGCCGCGCCGCCCCCGAACTGCGCGTCAGCAGCGTGCCGCGGCGTGACAGGTTGCGCGGGTTGCGCTGCGGCGCCGCGGCGCGCGCCGGGGTCAGCGGGCGCTGATCGGGCAAGGCCGCCGAAACGAAGGTGCCGCTGCCCTGCTGCGCGGTCAGGTAGCCCTCGGCGGCGAGCTGGCCGATCGCCGACATCACGGTGTTGCGCGACAGGTCGAGGTCGCGCGCGAGGTCGCGCGTCGACGGAAGCCGGGTGCCCGCGGTGAGCTTGCCGCCGAGAATCGTGCCGCGCAGCGTGTGGTACAGGCGGCGATTCAAGGGCGCGCGCTGCTGGGGACTGTCGGCGCGGTTCAGTTCGGTGAGCAGCAGCTCAGCAAGGTCACAGGAACGCATTGGACTCTAGTGAATGATCGGCAGGACAATCGTTTTATGCCTAAAAAAATGATGCAAAACTGGCATCAGGCTGACACAAAGCTTAATTGGCCCCGTCACAAAAGCCTAGAGTGGAACTACCGGGGGTGCCACTGTTCACGTATCTTCAAGCCATGGAATCACGCTAACTAGTGGAAAACCCTAGGTTTTCCGATCGCGTGAAACCCGCTGAACCATCATGACAAACCAGATCGAAAAGCCTTTGGTGGCCGTGTCCACCGACCTGAAAAACATCGCCGGTCACCCGACCTACGCGGTAGCACAGAAATACGCCGACCCCCTGCTCGAACTCTCCGGCTGCCTGCCGCTGCTGCTGCCGGCGTTCGGCGCGCGGCTGCCGGTGGCGGCCCTGCTCGATCAGATCGACGGCCTGGTGCTGACCGGATCGCCGTCCAACATCGAGCCGCATCATTACGGCGAGGCGCTGGCCAACCCGCAGTCGCCGGCGGACCCGGCGCGCGACGCGACAACGCTGCCGCTGGTGCGCGCGGCGCTGGCGCGCGGCGTGCCGGTGCTGGGCATCTGCCGCGGTTTCCAGGAAATCAACGTCGCGCTCGGAGGCACGCTGCTGCAGCAGGTGCACCACACGCCGGGCTATGCCGACCACCGCGAGCCCGACGACGCCGACGTCGCGGTCCAGTACGGCCCGGCACACCCGGTGCGCGCGGTGCGCGACGGCCGCCTGGCGCGCATCATCGGCACGCAGGAATGGGAGGTCAACAGCCTGCACGGCCAGGGCATCAAGCGCCTGGCCGACGAACTGGTCGCCGAGGCCCACGCGCCCGATCGCCTGATCGAAGCGTACAGCCACCGCGACCCGGCGAGCTTCCTGCTCGCGGTGCAATGGCACCCTGAATGGCGCGCCGCCGACAACCCGGTGTCGCGCGCGCTGTTCGCCGCGTTCGGCGACGCCTGCCGCGCGCATGCGGCACGGCGCCACGCCGCCTGCGCCGCCTGAAATCTCCCCATCGACCGAACCATTACCGCGAACTCATCCATCATGGACAACCGAAACCAATGGAGCTTCAACGACCTCGAACGTTGGCTCAATGAACGCCGCATCACTGAAATCGAGTGTCTGGTCCCCGACCTGACCGGCGTGGCGCGGGGCAAGATCCTGCCGCGCAGCAAATTCACCGAAGACCGCGGCATGCGCCTGCCCGAAAGCATCATCGGGCTGACCGTGACCGGCAATTGGCCCGAGGACGAGCGCCTCGACTCGCTGATCGCCGAAACCGATCGCGACATGAATCTGGTGCCCGACCCGTCGACCGTGCGCCTGGTGCCGTGGGCCGCCGACCCGACCGCGCAGGTCGTGCACGACTGCTATTTCCGCGACGGCGAGCTGGTCGACTACGCGCCGCGTTCGGTGCTGAAGAACGTGCTGAAGCTGTACGCGGATAAGGGCTGGGAGCCGGTGGTGGCGCCCGAACTCGAGTTCTACCTGGTCGACAAGAACACCGACCCGGACCAGCCGCTGCGCCCGCCGGTCGGTCGCAGCGGACGTGCCGAGACTTCGCGCCAGCATTACAGCATCGACGCGGTCAACGAGTTCGATCCGCTGTTCGAGGACATCTACGACTATTGCGACGCGATGGACCTCGACATCGACACCCTGATCCACGAGATCGGGGCCGGGCAGATGGAGATCAACTTCATGCACGGCAACCCGCTCGACCTGGCCGACAAGGTGTTCTTCTTCAAGCGCACCCTGCGCGAGGCGGCGCTGCGCCACAACATGTTCGCGACCTTCATGGCCAAGCCGATGGCCGGCGAACCGGGCAGCGCGATGCACGTGCACCAGAGCGTCGTCGATCGCAGGACCGGCGCCAACATCTTCAGCAACGAGGACGGCACCCCGTCGGCAGCGTTCATGCACTACATCGGCGGCCTGCAGAAATACGTGCCGCACGTGATGGCGCTGCTCGCCCCCTACGTCAACTCGTATCGCCGGCTGGTCGCCAACACCGCGGCGCCGACCAATGTCGAATGGGGCGGCGACAACCGCACCGTGGGCATCCGCGTGCCGAACTCCAACGCCGCCAACCGCCGCATGGAAAACCGCGTGATCGGCGCCGACGCCAACCCCTACGTCGCGCTCGCCGCCACGCTGGCCTGCGGCTACCTGGGCATGGTCAACGCGATCGAGCCGCTGCCTGAGATGACCGGCAACGCCTACACCCACCCGAACGCGATCCCGCTGCCGCAAAGCCTGTCCGAATCGGTGCGCATGCTCGACGAGGTCCCCGAAATGGAGCAGGTGCTGGGCCGTCGCTTCTGCGGCATCTACAAGGCCGTCAAGCTCAGCGAGTACGCCGAGTTCATGAAGGTGATCAGCCCCTGGGAACGCGAACACCTGCTGCTTCACGTCTGATTCAACGCATCACCGAGTACAAACATGGCAACCGAACCTCAATTCGACACCGCGGCGCTGCGTGCGCTCGACGCCGCCCACCATCTGCATCCGTTCACCGACACGCGCCAGCTCAACGAGTCGGGCCCGCGCGTCATCGTCAAGGGCGACGGCGTGCGCATCTGGGACTCCGAAGGTCACGAGATCATCGACGGCATGTCCGGCCTGTGGTGCGTGAACCTGGGCTACGGTCGCACCGACCTGGTCGACGCGGCGACCGCGCAGATGCGCCAACTGCCCTTCTACAACACCTTCTTCAAGACGACGACGGCGCCGGCCGTGCAACTCGGCGCGCTGCTGTCGGAGGTCGCGCCGGCCGGTTTCTCGCACGTGTTCTTCACCAACTCGGGATCCGAGGGCAACGACACCGTGATCCGCCTGGTGCGTCGCTACTGGGACCTGCAGGGCCAGCCGCAGCGCAAGACCATCATCAGCCGCCACAACGCCTACCACGGCAGCACGATGGCGGCGGCCTCGCTCGGCGGCATGGCCGGCATGCACGCGCAGGGCGACCTGCCGATTCCGGGCATCACCCACATCGACCAGCCCTACGCGCTGCAGCACGCCCGCCCCGGCGAGAGCGAGCACGACTTCGGGCTGCGCGCGGCCGGCTGGCTCGAAGCGAAGATCCTCGAGCTCGGCGCCGACCAGGTCGCCGCCTTCATCGGCGAGCCGGTGCAGGGCGCCGGCGGAGTCATCATCCCGCCGGCCAGCTACTGGCCCGAAATCCAGCGCATCTGCGACAAGTACGGCATCCTGCTGGTGTCCGACGAAGTGATCTGCGGCTTCGGGCGCCTGGGCACCTGGTTCGGCTGCCAGCACCCGCGCATCGGCACGCGCCCCGACCTGATCACCTTCGCCAAGGGCGTCACCTCGGGCTACCTGCCGCTGGGCGGCGTGCTGGTGGGCGACCGCATCGCCCAGGTGCTGATCGACAAGGGCGGCGACTTCAACCACGGCTTCACCTATTCGGGTCATCCG
>JAKAHP010000131.1 GCA_021825505.1 Pseudomonadota bacterium | reverse complement strand
GTTGCGGCCGATGCCGAGGCGGTCGCCGATCTCGCGCGCGATCGCGACGTTGTCGCCGGTGACCATCTTCACCGCCAGGCCGTGCGCGCGCGCCTCGGCGATGGTCTGCGCCGAGTCGGCGCGCGGCGGGTCGAGCAGGGACAGCACGCCGTCGAGCTGCCAGCCGGCGTCGTCGCGGCGGCTGGCCACGCCCAGCGTGCGCAGGCCGCGCGCCGCCTGCGCGTCGATCCAGGCCTGCGCGCGCGCGCGCAGCTCGGCGTCGGCGCCGACCAGGTCGAGCATGACCTGCGGCGCCCCCTTGCTGCAGGTCCAGCGGCTGCCGTCGGCCGCGCGCCAGCTGCCTTGCGCGCGCTTGCCGACCGGGTCGAAGGGGGTGAAATGCTCCTCGGTCCAGCCGGCGGGAAGCTGTTGCTGCGCCGCGTAGACCGCGCCATCGATCGGATCGCCGTCGTCGGCGCGGCTGGCCAGCGCCGCATGCAGCGTCAGCGTCGCCGCGTCGGCGGCGCCCAGCAGCAGCGGCTCGCCCAGGCTCAGGCGGTTCTGTGTCAGGGTGCCGGTCTTGTCCGAGCACAGCACGTCGACCGCGGCCATTTCCTCGATCGACTCGAGCCGCGCGACGATGGCCTTGTCCTTCGACAGCGCCAGCGCGCCCAGCGCCATCGTCACCGACAGCACCGCCGGCATCGCCACCGGAATCGACGCCACGGTCAGGATCAGCGCGAACTGCAGCAGCTCGATCCACGGCAGCCCGCGCTGCAGCTCGACCAGCACCAGCAGCGCGACCAGTGCGAGGCTGACGTAGATCAGATAGTCGCCGATCGCCAGCACCGCCTTCTGGAAGTGCGACACCGCGCCGGCCTTGTTGACCAGCTCCGCGGTGCGGCCGAGGTAGGTGCGCACGCCGGTGGCGTAGACGACGCCGATCATCTCGCCCTGCTTGACGATCGAGCCGGAGTAGATCGTCTGCCCGGCATCGCGTTCGACCGGCAGCGACTCGCCGGTCAGCGCCGATTGGTCGACGCTCAAGCTCTCGCCGTCGAGCAGATGCAGGTCGGCCGGGACGATGTCGCCCAGGCGCACGCGCACGATGTCGCCGGCCACCAGCGCGCTCGGTTCGAGCTCCTGCCAGCGGCCATCGCGCAGCGCGCGGCAGCGCAGCGCCAGCTGCTGCTTGAGCGCGTCGAGCGCGCTCGACGCCTTGTACTCCTGCCAGAATCCGACCGCGGCGTTGAACAGCAGCAGCGCGACGATGATGCCGAAATCGGGCCAGTGGCGCACCAGCGCCGAGAGCAGCGCGGCGGCCTCGATCATCCACGGGATCGGGCCCCAGAAGTAGTGCAGCAGCTTGAGCACCAGACTGTCGTGCGGCTGCGGCAGCGCATTCGGCCCGTCGCGCTGCAGTCGGCGCGCGGCCTCGGCGCCGGCCAGTCCGTCACGGCTGGCCTGCAGCGCCGCGAGCACCTGCTCGGGCGTGCCGCTCGGGCCGTCGGTCGCGGTGCTCGCCGCTTGCTCCCTGTGCTTGGCCTGCGCAGGCGTTTGGCTCATGGCATTTCTCCCGTCCAGACCCAGTTGGCGTAGTGCGGCGCATCAGAGCGTGATCTGATCGCCCTTGGCCGGCATCTGCACTTCGGTCGCCTCGAGCTTGCCCGCGAAGCTGCGCATCGCGTCCTCGTCGCCGTGCACGAGCACCGTGCGCGCCGGCGCCAGCGCGCGGTGCCAGGCGAGCAGTTCGTCGCGGTCGGCGTGCGCCGAGAAGCCGTTGATCGTGTACAGGTGGGCGCGAACCGGCACCTCGTCGCCGAGCAGGTGCACGCGGTGCGCGCCGTCGATCAGGCTGCGCGCCAGCGTGCCCTTGGCGGCGTAGCCGACGAACACCACACTCGAGTCGTGGCGCCACAGATTGTGGCGCAGGTGATGGCGCACGCGTCCGCCGGTGCACATGCCCGAGCCGGCCATGATCACCGCGCCACCGGCCAGGGTGTTGAGCGCTATCGAATCGGCCGCGTCACGCGTGAAGCGCAGTCCGGGCAGCTGGAACGGATCGCGGCCGTGCGCGAACAGCGCGAGGTCCTCGGGGGCGAAGCATTCGGGGTGGTGGCGGAACACCTCGGTGGCCGAGATCGCCATCGGCGAATCGAGAAACACCGGCAGTGCATGGGGCAGGCGGCCGCTTTCGACCCCCTCGCGCAGGTAGAACAGGATTTCCTGGGCGCGCTCCAGCGCGAAGGTCGGGATGATGACGTTGCCGCCGCGCCGGAGCGTGTCCGACACCGCGTCGTAAAGCTCGTCGACCGACGGCGCCAGCGCCTTGTGCAGGCGGTCGCCGTAGGTCGTCTCCATCACGACGACGTCGGCACGCGGCGGCAGCTGCGGGCCGCGCAGGATGGCGCGGCCGCCGTAGCCCAGATCGCCCGAGAACACGATCGACTTGCCGGCGTGCTCGATGCGGATGCTCGCCGAGCCGAGAATGTGGCCGGCGTCGTGGAACGTCGCGCGCACCCCGGCGCCCAGGTCCAGCTCCTGTCCGTATACCGCGGCGCGGCCGAAGCCGTCGAGCGCATTGAGCGCGTCCAGCGTGGTGTACAGCGGCTCGCGCGCGGCCTCGCCGCGCCGGTGCGCGTGGCGCGCATGGTGCGCGCTGTCTTCCTCGTGCAGGCGTGCCGCATCCAGCATCACCAGGCGCGCGAGTTCGCGCGTGGCCGCGGTCGTGACGATTTCGCCGCGAAAGCCGCGCTTGACCAGCAGCGGGATGCGTCCGCAGTGATCGAGGTGGGCGTGGGTCAGCAGCAGGATGTCGATCGAGCGCGGGTCGAAGCCGAAGTCGGCGGCGTTCTCCTCGTCGAGTTCGCGGCTGCCCTGGTAGAGCCCGCAGTCGATCAGGATGCGCCGCCCGCCGGCCTCGAGCAGGTGACACGAGCCGGTGACTTCACGGTCGGCGCCGTGGAACGAGAGTTTCATTTCAGATCCTTGCGGGCGGCGGCGTCGTCGATCAGCGGCGTGCCGTTGCGGCGATGCCATTCGAGGATCGCCGCCCAGGCCTCCTCGGCCGATTCCGCATACTGGAACAGTTCCAGGTCTTCGTCGTCGATGCTGCCCGACTCGAGCAGGAACTCGGCGTTGAACGCCTGGCGCCAATACGCCTCGCCGATCAGCACGACCGGGATCGGCGCGGTCTTGCGCGTCTGGATCAGCGTCAGCGCGCAGAACAGCTCGTCCATCGTGCCATACCCCCCGGGAAGCGCGACGAGCGCTGCGGCGCGCTTGATGAAGTGAAGCTTGCGCATCGCGAAATAGTGGAAGCGCAGGCTCAAGCCCGGGGTCAGATAGGGGTTTGGATATTGTTCGTGCGGCAGCGTGATGTTCAGCCCGACGCTTTTCGCCCCGAGGTCGAACGCGCCGCGGTTGGCCGCTTCCATCGCACCGGGGCCGCCGCCGGTGAGCACTGCCAGGCGCGGGTCCGCGCAGGCGCCGACGAGTCGGCCGAGTTCGCGCCCGACCCCGTAGTAGGCGGCAAGCTCCAGGCGCCGCTCGGCCAGACGCAGCGCGCGCTGGGCGGGGGCATCGTGTGGCTTCGCGGTGCGCGCACGGCGTGCCTGCGCCAGTTCGCGCCGGGCCCTGGCCGGCTCGCGCAGCCGGGTGCTGCCGAACACGACGATGGTGCGTTCGATGCCGTATTGCGCGAGCACCTGCTCGGCCTTCAGGTAGTCGAGTTGCAGGCGCACGCCGCGCGTGTCGTCACCGTGCAGGAACCCGACATCGCTGTCGGCCTCGAGGTAGGAGGGGTGCTGCATGATCGCGCGCAGCCTGGCGTCGACCTCGGCTTCGTCCTCGCGCGACTTCGGCGCCTGCCACGGCAGTGGCAGACGGCGTGCCGCCGGAGGCGCGCGGTGCGCGTGATTCTGTGTATCCACCGGGCCCGTTTCAGCGGCTTTCGCGGCATCCGGGGTGTCGGTGTCAGGCGTCGGACTTGGGCTCATGGTGCGGTACGCGAGATCCAGTCGAGGCGAAATGCCTGTCCAGCTTAGCCAAATGTGAGCGACGCCCGCAAGCGCGGCCGGGATCGGTCCGCCCGCGCTGGCGGCGTCGAGCGTCGGTGGCTACCATGGGTCGCGCCGGTGTTCCCGCACCGGGCTGCGGCGGCGCCAGGCCGGCGCCGCCCCTGACGCACGGACCGATCGCCGAGGAAGGCGAAGCGAGGCTGCGATGAAGGACATGGATGGGGTCGAAATCGGCGCGCTGGTCCTGGTGGTCGCCGCGGTCGTGCTCACGCTGCTGCATTGGGAGCGCGTCGAGCATTGGGTCGAATACCTCAGGCACGAGCCGGCGGCGAGTGCGCCGGCACCGGCGAGCGCGCCGGCGAAGCCGGCGTCCAAGCCTGCACCGACCGCATCGCCCCCGGTGCTGCAACTGCCCAGCGCGTCGAGCGCGCTGCCGTCGCTGGCGCACAGCGACGGCGCGTTCGGCCAGGCGCTGGCGGCGGTGGTCGGCGCGGCGCGCTTCCAGCGCTGGTGGATCGCCGACGAGCTCATCGTGCATGTCGTGGCCACCGTCGACAATCTGCCGCGGCACCAGGTTCCGGTGCACGCCTGGCCGCTGCACCTCGCGCCGGGTCGGCCGCGGGTCGAGGCGCGCGACGGCGGCATCGTGCTCGCCCCCGCCAACGCGCAGCGCTACGCGCCGTACATGGCGATGGTGCGCGCCGTCGACGTGCCCGCGCTGGTCGCGGTCTACCTGCATTTCTACCCGCTGTTCCAGGCGGCGTGGCGCCAGCTGGGTTATCCGAGCGGCCAGTTCAACGATCGCCTGCTCGCGGTGATCGACAATCTGCTGGCCGCGCCCGAGCCCGCGGGCCCGCTGCGCCTGGTGCAGCGCCACGTGCTGTATCAGTTCGCCGACCCGGAACTGGAGGCGGCGTCGGCCGGGCAGAAGCTGCTGATGCGCATCGGGCTGGCCAACGAGCGCGAAGTGAAGGCCAGGCTGCGCGCGTTGCGCGCCGAGCTGATGCGGCATATGGTGACGGCGGCGCCGCGCGCTGCCAGCGGCGGCGGCTGAGAGCGGATCGGCTGCCTTGTATCGCACTGGTAACGGCAGGCTACCAAGCCCGTTTGGGCGTTCGCAGCCGTTACCATGAACCTTTTCGCCACTCTCCGGCCGACAGGTCCGCGGAGGGTGTTGCCATTTCCGCCGTCCCGCTTTCACCGTGCAAGACTCGAACGACACCCCGAACCCCACATCCGACCCAGGGCCGGAATCCGTCGGCGCCAGCGCCTTCTCGGCGCGCGTATGGATGCGCCGCGGGCGCGCGCGCGGCCGGCGCCTGTTCCTGCGTTACGGGCTGCCCTGGGGCGCGGCGCTGATCGTCGGCCTGGTCGCGGTGCTGTACGCGCGCTGGAGCGAGGACGCCTACGAACTGTTCCTGCACTGGATCGACGGGCGCGCCTGGCTGGCCTTCCTGATCACGCCGGCGATGACGATGCTCGCGGTGTACCTGACCCGGCGCTGGTTCTCGGGGAGCGAGGGCAGCGGCATACCGCAGGTCATCGCGGCGCTGCACGCGCCGCCCGACGACACCCTGATGAGCCGGCTGTTCGGCCTGCGTGTCATCGTCGGCAAGCTCGGCGTGTCGCTGATCGGTTTTCTCGGGGGATTGACGATAGGTCGCGAAGGACCCACGGTGCACCTGGGCGCCGCGATCATGGCCGAGACGCGGCGCTTCTATCCGCATCAGGGGCGCCATCTGGAGCGCGCGCTGCTTCTCGCGGGCGCCGCCGCCGGCTTGTCGGGCGCGTTCAACACGCCGCTGGCCGGCGTGATCTTCGCGATCGAGGAGCTGGCACGCGACTTCGAGAGCCGCACCAACGGCGTGATGATCACCGCGGTGGTGTTCTCGGGCCTGACCTCGCTGGCGTTGGCGGGTAATTACCTGTATTTCGGGCAGATCGTCGTTCCCAACAACTTCCACTTCAGCTTCATATTGCCGGTGGTGGTGGCGTCGATCCTGTGCGGCCTCAGCGGCGCGGCGTTCAACTGGGCGCTGCTGCGCTGGGAGGTGTGGATGCCGGCGCCGCTGCGCGGCCTGCGCGCGCACCAGCCGGTGCGGTACGCGCTGGTCATCGGCCTGGCGGTGGCGGCGCTGGGCGTGCTCACCCACGGCCAGACCTGGGGCAGCGGCTACGACCAGGCGCGCAACCTGCTCGACGGCAAGACCGAGGTCGGCGGCTTGTACGCGCTGACCAAATGGCTGGCGATGGTCATCAGCTATATGAGCGGCATGCCCGGCGGTCTGTTCTCGCCGTCGCTGTCGATCGGCGCGGGCCTGGCGCAGTGGATGCACTGGGTGTTCGGCTCGGCGGCGATGCCGGTGCTGATCGCGCTGTGCATGGCCGGCTATCTGGCCGCGGTCACCCAGTCGCCGCTGACGTCCTTCGTCATCGTGATGGAAATGACCAACGGCACCGGCATGATGATTCCGATGATGGCCGTCGCGCTGGCGTCGGCGCGCATCTCGAACATGTTCACGCCGCCGCTGTACGAGGCGCTGGCCGAGAAGAACTACTTCGGTCTCAAGCACGGCGCCAAGCCGGCACAGGCGCCGGCGTAGGCCGGCGCTTTTCTACGGCGTCGGTGGGCTGGACGCAGGGCCCGCGCCGCGGGTCCTGTGCTCAATGCGCGGCGTGGCGCGGCGCCTCGACGAACCAGGCCACGACCAGCCACACCAGGCACAGCACGGCGCAGGCGAAGAACACACCTTCGGCCGACCACGCCTTGGCCATCCAGCCGCCGACCGCGCCGCCGGCGAACAGCCCGAGCGACTGCGCGGTGTTGTACACGCCCATCGCCAGCCCCTTGCGGCGCGCCGGCGCCAGGCGCGACACCAGCGACGGCAGCAGCGCTTCCATCAGGTTGAAGCCGACGAAGAACAGGAACAGTTCTCCGATGAGCCACGGCGCGCTCACGTAGCCGAAGCCCAGCGCGAACATGCTGGCGCCCATCAGCACGACGCCGGCGCGCAGCATGGCGCGCATGTGGCCGCGGCTCTCGGCCAGGATGATGCCCGGCACCGCCAGCGCGAACGAGCCCAGCGTCACCGGCAGATAGACCATCCAGTGGTGCTTCAGCGCAATGCCGGCGTGCTGCACCAGCGCGACCGGAACCACGACGAAGATCGCGACCTGCGTGAAGTTCACGACGAAGATGCTGAAATGCAGCCGCAGCAGCGCCGGCGTCAGCACCGATTCGTGCGACGCGCCGCTGCCGACTTCCTCGGCGCGGCCGCTCATCGGCACGTCGGGCACGACCCACTTGATCACCGCGATCGCGGCCAGCGCCAGCACGCCGGTCAGCATGAACATGCCGGGCACGCCGATCAGGTGGTAGAGCACCGGGCCGGCGATCAGCGAGACGATGAAGCTCATGCCGATGGTCATGCCGACCATCGCCATGGCCTTGGTGCGATTGTGATCATGCGTCGAGTCGGCGATCATCGCCGAGATCGCCGCGGAGATCGCGCCGGCGCCCTGGATCGCGCGGCCCAGGATGATGCCGTCGAGGGTATGCGCGATGCCGGCGGCGAACGAGCCGGCGGCGAAGATCAGCAGGCCCAGCATCATCACCGGCTTGCGGCCGAAACGGTCGCTGGCGATGCCGAACGGAATCTGCAGCGCGGCCTGGGTCAGGCCGTACACGCCCAGCGCGAGGCCGACCAGGAAGCGATCCTGGCCGCCGGGGATGCCGCGCGCGTAGATCGCGAACACCGGCAGGATCAGGAACAGGCCGAGCATGCGCAGGCCGTAGATCGACGCCAGCGTCATGCTGGAGCGGCGCTCCTGCGGGCTCATCGCGGCGCGCCGCGCGCGCGACGTCGAGGGCGTGGGTGAAGCTTGATTCATCAATCACTCCAAAGTCGGGCGCTGGCGGTGCCGATGCGGCTGCCGTCTGCGCAAGCGTTCGAATGGGCGCGTGCCGCGGCCTGGTGGGACACGAGGTCTCGGTCCGTCACCGCGCCGTGCTCGGCGTCGCGCGGCCGCCGGGCGCGGCCGGCGGCGGCTGGAGACGTCACGCGGCGGTCGGCGGTGCGCGCGCCTGCGCGTCGCCAGCGACGTCGAGCACCGGGGCGCGCC
>JAKAHP010000130.1 GCA_021825505.1 Pseudomonadota bacterium | reverse complement strand
GTTCCGGTGGGAAGGCGTCAGACTTTTCCCCTCCCCCCTGCGGACGTGGCATTGCCGAATCCGCCGTCCTCTCGTGCCGTCTTCTCGGCGTGGTGAGGATGGCAAAGCGACTGCCAGTTGCTCCGGTCCCAGAACAGCGTCATGTCGCCGCGATGCGGGACGATGTGATCGACGTCTGTTGCCGTGGTCATCCGGTGCTCCTGCATGCACTTCACACAGAACGGGTGCTCTCTCAGGAACTGCTCTCGAGCCCGGCGCCATGCGCTGGAGTAGCCGCGCTTGCTGCTGCTCTCGCGCCTGGCGTCGCTTTCACGCTGCACGGTGCGCCGGTGCGCGTCGCAATAGCCGGGCTGCTGCACGAGGGCGGAGCAGCCTGGATAGCGGCACGGACTGAGCGGTCGAGCGGGCATGAAAAAACCCGCAGGGCTTGCGCCGTGCGGGCTGGGTGAGGAACGGTTCGATGATGGCCGAAATCTACCGATTTTTTCTAATGGCTAAAACTCTCTCGCGCACGACGCGCTTCCCGCGGCGCAGATGCAGATACGCGGTGCTCAACGCACAGTCGGCGCGGTGTGCGGTCGCGCGCATCGGCATCGGTCGCCGGTCGCGTGCGGGAACGTCTGGATCGCCGAGGTAATGGCAATGCAGGACCAGCCACGCGCTGGCGTCTTCGGTGCGCAGACTCGCGATCGCATCGTCGAGTGCGGCGGCCTGGGCGTCACCGAGTGCCACCGATCCGGATCGCGCACCGGGTGCCAGCCGCGTGAACGCTGCCGCCACGGGAAATCCTGCCCCGCCGATTGCGCGCCGCGCGCGCCACTGCGCCCAGGCATCGAGCAGCACATCGGCAATGTCATGTGGCATCGTCGGCTCCCACGCTCTTGAGCATCAACAGCGGCTCGCCCCGCAGCGCATCCCATGCCCCGAGTTCCCGCAGCACCGTGTCGACCTCGCTGCCGACGAACGGCGTCCCCACGGCGATCGCGCCCTCTCGCGCGTAGAACCATCCCGGCTGCTGCTCGAGCACGCCGCGCCGCCAGCACAGATTGACATGCTCCGCGCCCAGCTCCTGGCGGCGTTGCGCCAACAGATCCGCCACCCTCGGCATGGCCTGTCGCATCCAGCTCCAGTCTTGAGGTCTGTCCATATGTCCGTGAGAAATCAGTGAATCGTGTGAAGATGCGCCCTCTCGCCCGCGTGGGCACGCACGACGCGCACCCGCACGCCTGCGCATCTGCTGGTGACGCACGAACCATCGGCGCGCATGTCCCCCGGTGATCGCGAGGGATGCACTGAAACTGCTGCATCGCCGCCGCGCCTCACTGATTTCTCACGGACACACGGACAGATGGCCGGAGCGCCGGCACGCGAGGCCCCTACATGGCGCGCGCCTGGACCGTCCCGACCTTTTCCGCGGCGCCGCGCGTTCGCTGGTCTGCTGGACGGCCGCTGTCGGCCCTCGCTGGTGAATGCCCTGACGTGGGCAAATTGGCCTTTTGCATCTCAGGCGACTCGCTTGAACTCCACAACCCAGACCCAGGGGGTTATGCCCCAGGATTCGGGGCCGTCGATCTGATCCCAGATCATTCGGTGCCGCTCGCGTGGATCATCGCCATTTGCCATGTTCTGGACTGGGCGCCCCTCGCTCATGGCGTCGCCTCGGCTAATCGCCCGCAGCTGCTCGACGCGCACCGCGGTGACTTCAAGCAAGATGCGACTGTATTTCCTTGGAAGACAGAGCGGGGACTTCCAACGAGCTGGCGTACCGTCGTCGCGGCGGAAAGCCTCGCCGTCGGCACGGTAGAACACGGCCGACTTGCGATCAGGCTGAGCGGGAATCCCCAGTGTGTGCTCCGGTCCACGAGGACGATCAGCAGGCATCTCGTCGACAAAAAATGCCTGCCACGTCTCGCGCACCCACAGCCGGTCGCCCGGCACTCCATAGGGACAGCGAGCAAGGAGGCCGGGCGGAATGTCAGCGCCATTGATGCCGAACCACATGCCTCGGTGTTTGGCTCCCCACATCAGCACACCTAGACTGCGCCAGGGCTGCGGCTTCACCGCGCGCCGCGTCTGCGTCTTTCGGCCGTCGAGGATCGCACGGACCATCTTCGCGCTGAACAAAATCGGGCGTTCTTTCATCTCAAACCGGGCATTGGCCCGCTCCATTGACATCAGGCTGCGCGACGCCGTCTCGGGGGCGGCGGTAGACGCGGGGACGGCCGGGGCGGCTGCTGCGGGCTTCGGTCCAGCCCATGCGGCGCAGCGCGGCGCCGGCTTGCTTCTCGTGGTAGCGACCCGGGCCGAGGCGATCGATGCCGATGCCGAGCTTGCCGAGCAGTTCGACGATGCTGATCTCGTCGACGATCTGGCCCTCGGCGTTGTCGTACAGCCAGCGCGACGCGGCCGACTCGATGGCGTTCTCCACCTGGCGGTGCTGCTGCTGGGGCGCGAACAGCTCGCGTTCTTCCTCGAGGGTCGGGTGCATGCGCTTGCCGGCGCGCACGCGCTCCATGGCCTCGGCGAACAGCTGGTCGCGCACGCTCAGCACCCACTCGATGTCGATCTGCCGCGAGATGCGCACCGGCCAGAATCGGCGATTGCCGGTCGGGTCGGTCAGGTAGTGATCCTCGTTGGTGGTGCCGCCAAACACGCACTGGCGCGGGTAGTCGCAGGCCCGGCGGTCGAACGAGGCGCGAAAGCGGTCGACGCTGCTGGCCACGAAGCTCTTGACCTTCGTCACGTCGGCCTTGCCGAGCGAGTCGAGCTCGGCGAACTCGTAGATCCACTTGCCCTGCAGGTTCTGGTAACTGTCCTTGTCGCCCAGCACGAGGCCGGTGTCGGCGAAGTACGCGCCGCCCAGCGCCGCGAACAGGCTGGACTTGCGCATGCCTTGCTCGCCTTCGAGGATCAGCATGTAGTCGAACTTGCACCCCGGATGCACAATGCGCGCGCACATCGCCTGCAGGAACCAGGTGCCCACCCGGGCGAGGTAGCGCTGCAGCGGGTCGCGCATGTCCCATTCGTCCTCGACGAGACACGCGCGCTGCAGCCACGTTTCGAGGCGGCGCTGGCCATCCCAGCGCAGGCCGTCGAGGTAGGCCCGCACCGGGTGGAACCGATGGTTGTGCGCCACGATGCGCACCGCTTCCTCGAGCGTGCCGCGGCTGCAGCTCGGCAGCCAGTGGTCGCGCACGAGGTATTCGCCCATCTTGAGCTCGTCGACCTCGCTCCACACGCCGGCCGGCGAGCCCCACGGCGCGTCACGCAACAGCATGACGTCGTTGGTGAAGGCGTTGAACCCGATCACGCCGCCGCAGCCCGGCGCCGGCGCGATACCTCTGCCGGGCAGGCCGTCGAGGGCGAGCACCAGGTTCTCGCGCACCGGCTTGATGGCGCCCTGCGCCGTGAGCAGCAGGTGGCCGCGCCAGGCGCGCTCGCCGGCCCGCTCGCCCGCGCCAGCTTCTGCAGGGGTCGACGCGCGTGGATTGCCCCGGCCCACGCCGGCCGCCAGCGCGCCGTCGTCGACCACGAAGGGCCGCGCGGCGACAATCCGCGCCCGCACGTCGTCGGCGGTCGCGCCGGCGGCGATGGCGTCGGCCACATCCCAGCCATCCGGCTCGGCCTGCTGGTCGGGGCTGGGCAGCGGCACCATCCGCACCGTACAGCCGTGATCGGCCCGCAGCGTCGCCAGAATGCCGGCCATCGCCGCATATCCGGGCTGCTTGGCCAGCGGCTTGAACGGCTTGGTCGACGGATCGACGCCCTGCTCTTTTTCGGCCTTGCTCAGCGCCTCACGCTTGAGGTCGGCATCGGCCCAGCCGGTCACGTCCGCCCCGGCCAGCCACGACCAGTCGGCCTTGTGCGCGGCCTGGCAGCCGCCGGGCCACGACACGAAATCGAACTCCGCGCCGAGCAGCGCGTGCGCGGCGTCGGCGCACTTCTCGCCCTCCACCGGCACCACGGGCAGCCCGCGCAGGGCGCCCCCCGCCACGTACAGCGGGCGCGGCTCGTCGAACTGCTTCCAGTGCCATTTGCAGGTGCCGCGCGCGTCGCTTTCGTCCACGCACCAGGTCAGCGGCATGATCTCCTTGCCGCCGTCCGGCCGGTCGAACCGGCAGACGTAGCCGAGGCGCTGGGCGCCGTCCGGCGTGCGGTATTCCCACACCGCCGACGCCTCGCCGTGGTGAAAATGCGTGAACGTCGCCGCCGGCGCCGTGTCGGGCACCGGCACGATCGGGCGCCACATGCTGCGGCGCTTCTCCGGTGGCGCTTCCGGTTTTGGCGCCGGATCCGAGGGCCGCGCCACGCCGGCCAGCCCGAAGCGCTCGGCCAGCTCGCGCCCGGCGTCGCCCTGGCGGCCGTTGCAGAAGATCGCCGCGTACAGGCTGACCAGGTCGCCGCCCGCGTCGCCAGACTGGAAGTCCTTCCAGACGCCCGACTCCATGTTCACCGAGCAGCTGCCGCCGGCACCGCCGGTCAGGTCGCCGCACACCCATTCCTTTCCCCGCTTCACGCCGCCCGGCAGCCAATCGGGCACAAGCAGGTGCGCGCGGGCCAGCAGCGCCTCGTTCAGCGCGCGAAAGTCGATCCGCTCGAAACTCCCCCGGTCAGCCATGCATCCCCCGTCTGCGCAGAGGGAGCGCTGCCGCTGCGGCGCCGCCGCATTCCTGAACCGCCATGCCGTCCCTCGAACTTGTTCTGGTTTTGACGTTCAGCGCCACGCGGCCGATATCACCCGCTGGAGGGCCTCTCCGCAGTCGGCCGGGGGCGCCTCCGTGCGTGGCTGCGCAACCGCGTACACCCGGATCGGCGCGCAGCGCCAAGGCACCTCCAGGCGCCTGACGGGCGCCAGTTCACCGGACGCCACCATGTTGCGGATCGTGAACCGGGCCGCGGCAAACCCGACCTGGGCGCGCGCGGCCAGATCCCGCGCGGTCCCTGGCTCCTCGGCCGCCGCAAGCTTGAGCGCAAGACGCACTTCCCCACGCGGACGGGCCATCACATGCCTCCCATTTTTTCGAGCCGCTTGCCCAGCCGTTCGGCCGCGCCGATGGCGGCGATGAACTGGCGCTGCAGATCGGCCTTCTGTTCGTCGCGCTCCGCGGGGCGCGTGCCGGTGTAGCCACACTCTCCCGCGAACCAGCGCATGCCGGCGTGATAGCCGGCCTCGCGCGCCTGCTTGAACAGGAACACGACCTGCTGCGGCGAAAACAGTTCGCGCCGGTCGGCGTTGAGCCGGTCGCGCACGTAGGTCGCCGCTTGGTCGATCGGCAGGTCGGGCCGCAACAGATGGCCGACCTTCTTGGCGCCGCCCAGCGCCAGCACCACGCCGCTCAGCGCTTCGTCCATGTTGTCGAACAGTTCCAACTCGTCCATCGTCAATGCTCCCCGTCCGTGCGTGTCCGCGATTCACGGACAGCCACGTACAGACCGTTTCGGACAAAAAAAATAGGCTTCACCCCATGGAAGCCCTGGAAGAAAGAACCGCCGCCCGCTCCACGCTTGACGCTGGGGGAGGAACCGACGTCCGCGCCGCTGAAAAGGAGAAAGACGGCGCGCGTCTCGCGGGCACCGGACACGGCCGGCGCGGTGGCGGAAATGGGGTGCGGCCGCATGGTCTAGGCCGCTCGTTGTTCGGTGCGTTCGGTCGCGGCCGGCGCCCAGGGGTGCGCGTCATCGATCAGCTCAGGCCAGATGTCGCCCCAGTCAGCGGGACGCAGGTCGCGGCGCGAGACGGCCAACCTCCGCTCGATCCGCACCGCAGCGATGGGAGGAACCGGCCGCATCCCCTTGAGCCACTGCCACACGAACGGCGCCGAAACGCCGGCGATCTCGGCGAGCCGAACCTGGCCGTCGGCCAGTCTGACTGCGCGTTCCACGGCGGTCTGTACTTGGGTCATGCTCAAACTATAGCTGCGCTGAAGTTGTAAAGCAAGCCCAGCTAAAGCGGCTAATAAATAGCATCGCTACAAATGAAAGAATCCGAACCAGGCAGCGGCGAAGGCCACCTCCTCAAGCAGCGATTCGAGGGCAAGCGCGGCCTGCGCGCCCAACTCGCGCGGGACTACGCCAGTGTGGGTCTTTCCGAATCGCTGATCAGCCAGCATCTGACCGGGAATCGCCCGATCAGCCTGAAAATGGCGGTCATCTATGCACGCGCACTCGCGTGCACCCTTGACGACATTAGTCCCTCGTGGGCGGCGGCTGTGCGCGCCGCTGCCTCCGCGCTGCGGGGCTCCCCCTTGCCGGACCTCCCGCCGATGGCAGTCTCCGATGCGGCCGGTTCCTATTTCGTCGGACCGCGCGAGAAGAAACGTGCGGAGCTCGCAGACGCCGCCGCGCGGCTGGGCGATGCCGAGCTTGAATATTTGATCGCCAAGGCACGGGCGATCGGAGGCCCGGAAATACGCCCAGATTCCGGGAAAAAAGTCGGCAACGGTCTTTGAATTCCAGGACTTTGTAAACAGACGAACATGCAAACGCGATTAATTCTCCTAGCCTCGTTTGCGGTCGCCTTCGCAGCTGCGGCGAATGCGGCTTCTCTGCCAGTCCCTTATCTATCGCCCATGGCGTGGACCTGCTCCGAGGTCGGATACGTGCAAGAGGCGAACAAGATGGGCTCCGTCGCGCTTCCCCCCGGCTCCGAGACCGCCCGCGCGTTCTCGAACGACATGCGGCGCGGAGGCTGCATACCCAACCTGGCACCCGCTCCGACAGCGGTCGGGCTGCTGGAAATCGACGGGCCATACGCATTCACGTGCGTGCGAATGGACGCAACCGCTATGCCGCCGTCCGTCGGCGGCGGCATGAAAAGCTATCCCTACTGCGTATTTGCGCGCGCCACCGACGTCGTCGACGCCGCAGGACATCCCCTGCCGGCGGACGTTCTGCGTGCGATCGCGCGGGCCTCGGCGCTCGCCAGCATTCCTCGCGCCGGCTCTCACCCCTGAGCGTTTTTTTTCATCGCCAACTTTAGCGGCGCTTGACTACTTAGTTCCGCATTGCTAAAGTGCTCCTACAGCGTTGCTAACTTTGTAGGAGGCGGGGGATGGCTCATCCATGGATCCAAAGGGCGACCGTGCTGCTCGGCGCGGCGGCGCTCTCCTTGTGCGCGCTCGACAGCGCGCACGGTGCGCAGATCGAAGTGGGCGCCGGGGTCGCGCGGGCCCAGACCAACGGCGATGGCACCTGGTACCAACTCGGCAGTCCGCATGCCCTGCAGCTGCGCAGTCGCGCGTTTCTGCTCGGCCTGACCGGTGACGTCTCGGCGCACGTCGCGATGCTCACCTACCGCTTCTGAGGAGATTGCCGTGAAACCCTCCATGCCATGGTGCGAACACACCGTACCCCTTGACAGCGATTGCCCTCACTGCGCCGCGCTCGCCCGCGAGCGCCGTGAAGCGCGCGTCGCCGCGCCGGACCGCGAGGCCGGCTATCTCGATTACGACCAACCGCCCGACCCGCCCGCCGGCCTGACCGGCGCGCTGCTGTGGGGCGCGTGGTGCGGGTTCGTCCTGCTGCTCGTCGGCAATGCGCTGTTCGGGGGTGCGGCATGACCACGAAACACACGCCGGGGCCGTGGCGCTGGACGGATAACTCCCTCGCTCCGGTCGATCCGCGCCCAGACGATCACTCTGTCGCCGTGATCCTCGAAGACGGGGACTGCTATGGGTTCGTCGCTGCGGAGACCGTTGATGTCCTTGCCGAACAGGACGCCAATCGACGCCTGATCGCTGCCGCGCCGGATCTGCTCGAGGCCCTGATCGCCGAGCAGGAATGGCGCGACCGCGAGGCCGCCGGCGCGCTCGACCCGGAATGGGATTACGAAATCCTGGTCGGCGCCAAGCGCCGAGCCGCCATCGCCGCAGCAACCGGAGCGCCGAAGCCATGACCAAGAAACGCACACCGGGGCTCGATCCCGTCGACGCGGCGCATGCATTCGTCGATGCGTTCATGGATGTCCAGCTCGAACTGCATCGCGCGACCACGAAGTTCCCGACGTGGCCCACGGACCCGCTGCACGCGCTCGCCGTGCTCGGCGAGGAATACGGCGAACTGAACAAGGCCATGCTGCAGCACACCTATGAGCCGCACAAGTCAACGCTGGACGATGTGCGCGCCGAGGCCGTGCAAA
>JAKAHP010000129.1 GCA_021825505.1 Pseudomonadota bacterium | reverse complement strand
TGCGCGCGCGCCGTCTTGTGCGCCTTGGCGCGGTACATCGCGGCGTCGGCCAGGCGCAGCAGCGTGTCGCCGTCGTCGCCGTCGGCCGGGTACAGCGCCAGCCCCATCGTCATGCCGACTTCGGCGCTGCGTCCGGCGCCGAGCTCGAAGCGCTGTTCGACGACGCCGTGCAGGCGCTGCGCGGCCGCCGCCAGCTGCTCGCGCGCGCAGCGCGGGTCCAGCCCCTCGAACACGATCGCGAACTCGTCGCCGCCCAGCCGTGCGACCATGTCGCTGCGCCGCCGCGCGCGGCCGAAACGCTGCGCAACCTCCTGCAGCAGTGCGTCGCCGACGTCATGGCCCCACTGATCGTTGACCGGCTTGAAATCGTCGAGGTCGACCACGCCCACCGCGAGCGCGTCGCCGCTGCGCGCGGCACGCGCCAGCGCCAGCGGCAGCTGCTGCTCAAGCGCCAGCCGGTTCGGCAGCCCGGTCATCGAGTCGTGCGTGGCCAGGTGTTCGAAGCGCTGCTGCATGGCGTGGCGCTCGGTGACGTCGAGAAAGGCCCACACCGAGGTCGAGGGATCGCGCGTATGCGCGTCGCCGACGATCTTGCCGGCGAGGTCGGCGATCAACACTTCGCCGTCGCGCCGGCGGATTCGCACGCCTTGCACGAACACGCTGCCGTAGGCGCGCAACTGCGGGTACAGGGCGCCGACACGGCGGTAGTCGTCGTCGTCGACATAGACCTCGTGGAACGAGACGCCGTCGAGCTCGGCGGCGTCGTCGTAGCCGAGCATTTGCGCGAAGCGGCGGTTGGCGCGCAGCACGTGGCGGTCGGTGGCCAGCGCGATGCCCACCAGCGCGTTGTCGAGCAGCGTGTTCTGCATCGCCGCATAACGGCGCTGCGCCGCGAGCAGCGCGGCGATGCGCCAGCCGGCAGCGGCCAGCAACAGCATCGTGGCCAGCTCGAACGCCCAGCGCGCGCGCGCCGGCTGCCAGTACGCGTCCAGCGGCAGCGTCGGCGGCCACAGCGCATCGACCTGCAGCGGAAAGCCCGGCACGGCGGCCGCGGCCGCGTCGGGTGCATCCGGCGACGCCGCGCCGCGTGCGTCGCGCAGGCGCAAGGTCCAGGGGCCGGCGGGTGTGCCGCCCAGCAGCGCCGTGGTCGGCACCGCCGCGCTCAGGGTGTAGCCATCGGCGACGCCTCCACCGGGGCGCAGTCGCAGCAGCAGCAGCGTGCGCCGGCTGTGGCGTGTATGGATTTCGGGGCCGATCAGCAGCCCCGGGCGCTGCTCCACCGGGGTGAAGATCTGGTTGGCCGCGGTGTCATCGGCTGCGTGCACGCCACGGCGATCGAACCAGCGCAGCAGTCGGCCCTGGGCCGACACGATGCCGAAGCCGGCGATGCCGGGGTGGCCGGCCAGAAAGCGCTGCAGCCTCTGCACCGCCAGCGCCGGCGGCACCTGCCCGGCGTCGCCGCCCAGCGTGGTGGCGGCCAGCTGCAACAGGTCGTAGCGCGCGTGCAGCCGCTCGGCCACCGCCTGCGCCGCTTTCGCGGCGGCCTGCGCCGCCTGCTGCGCGACCTGGGTGCGCGCCTGCTGCCAGCGGCCGTACTCGGCCCACGGGCCCCAGACGCCGACCAGCACCAGCGGCAGCGCGAGCAGCAGCAATTGCCGGCGCGGCAGCGTGAGCACGTCGCGCAGCGCGACCGCATCGGCGGCGCGCTGCGCCCAGTTGGGAGCGCGAGGGGTCATCGCATCGTTCTTGGGCGGACGCGCCGCAGCGATCGGGTCTCGAGCGCGCGCTCCCGGGCCGCGGACGTCGTGCGCCCGCGCTGCAGTATGCGTGGTGCGGCGCGCCGCGGGTTTGATCTTGCGCAGACATCGGCCTTGCGACGCGCCGGCCACTGCTATGCTCGAGATAGCCCGTTGCCGAGTTCCGATGCACCCCTTCCTCGTCTCGACCGCCTTGGTCGCGCTGGCCGAAATCGGCGACAAGACCCAGCTGCTGTCGCTGGTGCTGGCGGCGCGCTATCGCGCCCCGCTCCCGATCATCCTGGGCATTCTTGTCGCCACCCTGGCCAATCACGGCGTCGCCGCCGGTCTGGGCGACCTGCTCGCGCACGCGCTCGATCCGCGCCTGCTGAACTGGGCCGTCGTCGTGTCCTTCGTCGCGATGGGGCTTTGGATCCTGGTTCCCGACAAGCCCGACGACGCCGCGGGCGCCGGGCGCGGCCCGCGCAGCATCTTCGTGACGACCGCGCTGTCGTTCTTCCTCGCCGAAATGGGCGACAAGACCCAGATCGCGACCGTCGCGCTGGCCGCGCGTTTCAGCGACTGGCTCCCGGTCGTGGCCGGCACGACGCTGGGCATGCTGCTGGCCAACGTTCCGGCAGTGCTGTTCGGGCATCGCTACGCCGACCGACTGCCGATCCGCTGGATCCACGCGATCGCGGCCGCGCTGTTCATCGTGCTCGGCGGCTTGGCGCTGCGCACTGCCCTGCGCGGCTAGCCCCGACCTTGTGCCGCGCTCTTTGGAGTTGAGCCCATGTTTATCCGTGCCGACTTCTCGCGCCGCGCGATCGTGGCACCCGACCAATACCACTGGGTCGCGTCACCCCAGAGCGGCGTCGAACGCGTGATGCTCGACCGCGTGGGCGCCGAGCAGGCGCGCGCCACCAGCATCGTGCGTTATGCCCCCGGCTCGGATTTCCCGGCCCATCGACACCCCCGCGGCGAGGAGATCCTGGTGCTGTCGGGCACGTTCTCCGAGGATGGCGCGGACTATCCGGCGGGCTGGTATCTGCGCAATCCGCCCGGCTCCAGCCATCGACCGTCCAGCGCCGACGGCGCCGTAATTTTCGTCAAACTGCAACAGATGCAGCCCCAGGAGCAGCGCGCGGTGCGCATCGACACGCGCGCCGCGTCGTCCTGGCAACGCGCGGACGGCCGCGAGGTCTGCCCCCTGTTCCGCGACGCTGTCGAGCGCACCAGTCTGCAGCGGTGCGCGCCGGGCGAAGCCTTGTTCGACACGGTGCCGGACGGCGCCGAACTGCTGGTGCTGAGCGGGCAGGTGCTGCTCGACGGCGAATCTCATGCGCAAGGCAGCTGGATTCGCCTGCCTGCAGGTGAGTATCCGGGCATCGTCGCGGGCGCGCGCGGCGCGACCGTCTATCTGAAACTCGGCCGTCTCGGCGACACGGCTGACGCGGCATGACGACCTACACGGCGCGCATCGCCATCGTCGGCGGCGGCCTGGCCGGGCTGTATGCTGCCCATGCGCTGGAGCACCAGGGTATTCGCGACTATGTGGTGCTGGAGGCGCGCGATGTGTGGGGCGGCCGCATCGCATCGACCGCCCCGCTCGGCGGCGCGTCGGCGCTGGATCGCTTCGACCTCGGGCCGACCTGGTTCTGGCCCGACTACCAGCCGCAGCTCGATCGCCTCGTCGAAAGCCTGGGCCTGGCGCGTTTCGCGCAGCACGAGGCAGGCGCGATGATGGTCGAACCCCGCCCCGACGCGGCCCCGATGCGCACGCAGGGCTACAGCTCCGGCGCGCCGTCGATGCGCCTGCTCGGCGGAATGAGCAGCTTGATCGATGCCTTGCGGCAGCTCTTGCCGCGGGACAAACTCCTGCTGAACCAGCGCGTGCGGCGCCTGCGCGGCGCCGGCCCCCAGGCCGAGCTGGAGGTCGAGCCGGCCCATGGCGCGGGCGTCACCTATCGCGTCGAGCATGTGCTGCTGGCGCTGCCGCCGCGTCTGGCCGCCGCCATCGATTTCTCGCCCGCGTTGCCCGAGGCGCTGCTGCGCGCCTGGCGCAACACGGCGACGTGGATGGCCCCGCACGCCAAGTACCTGGCGCTCTACGACGAACCCTTCTGGCGCCACCAGGGCCTGTCCGGAGAGGCGCGCAGCGCGCGCGGGCCGCTGGTCGAGATCCACGACGCATCGATGCCGGGAGCGGGCGCTGCGCTGTTCGGTTTCTTCGGCGTCCCGGCGGCGGTGCGCAAGGGGGTCGCTGAAGACCTGTTGCGCGCGCACTGTCGCGCCCAGTTCGCGCGCCTGTTCGGCGAAGCGGCGGCAAGCCCCAAGGCGGATTTCATCAAGGACTGGGCGACTGATCCGTGGACCGCGACGCCGGCCGATCAGGACGGCCCGGGCCAGCACGGCGTCGCCCCGCCCTGCTCGGTGACGGAGGGTCCATGGCGCGGCCGGCTGACCGGCATCGCCAGTGAATGGTCGCCCCGGTTTCCGGGGTATGTCGCCGGAGCGGTCGAGGCCGCGTCGCTCGCCGTCAAGGCCCTGGTCGAGCTCGAGGCAAGCCGCTCGGAATGACCCGGCGCGCACTTGCCGGATTTCATGCAGCGCTCAGCTCCTGGGACAACTCGGGATGCTTGATGATCAGCCGAAGCAGGCAAAGCACGCCCCCGGGGGGCACGAAGCGGCCCTGTTCCCAATCGCGCAAGGTTGCCAGAGGGGTTGCGATCCGTTCGGCGAAGGCCGATTGCGTCAGTCCCGACACCTGCCGTGCTTGACGCACGAGAACCTGCTCGGGCGTTGTCGCGCGCCCATGGCCGGTCTGCGCCTCTGTGAGCGCTTGTCGCAGATCGGGCAGTGCTTCGCCGGCATCAGCCTCGATGGCCGAGGCCACCTTTTCGACGTCGATTTTCTTGATCCCCATGTCACACCCCCTTCTTGACTTCGGCGGGAAGCATGTTGCGGCGCTCTGATTTGGCATACACCGCGACCAGCAACACCACTTCCTTCTCGGTCAGATTGAAGTAGATCACTCGCGCTCCACCTGATTTGCCAGAACCAGCACGGCTCCACCGGACCTTGCGCGCGCCTTCCGCACCCGGGATCACGTCTCCGGCCAGCGGGTTCATGGCAATCCAGTCGATGAAAGCCAGTCGCTCGTCTTCCGACCAGAGTTTCTGGACCTGCCGCTGGAACGTCGGCGTTTCGATCACGGTGCGCACGGTCGTGCATTGTACGGGTTTCCCGTAGATCAATCTGAGCCGCTCGGAATGACCCGGCGCGCACTTGCCCGGCACGGTCCTGGGTAGGTCCCCACCCGCCTCGCGGCTTGCAAGCCGCTCGGAGTAAGCCGGCGCGCAAGAGCCCTCAAGGGCTCTTGCTGGTCCGGCTTACTCCCATTCGATCGTGGCGGGGGGTTTGGAGGAGACGTCGTAGGTCACGCGGTTGATGCCGCGGACCTCGTTGATGATGCGGCTGGATACTCGCTTGAGCAGAGCGTAGGGCAGCTCGGCCCAGTCGGCCGTCATGAAGTCGCTGGTCTGCACCGCGCGCAGCGCGACCACGTAGTCGTAGGTGCGGCCGTCGCCCATCACCCCGACGCTCTTGACCGGCAGGAACACCGCGAAGGCCTGCGAGGTCAGCTCGTACCAGCTGCGCCCGCTGGCGTGGTCACGCGTGCCGCGCAGTTCCTCGATGAAGATCGCGTCGGCGCGGCGCAGCAGCTCGGCGTAGTCGCGCTTGACCTCGCCGAGGATGCGCACGCCCAGCCCGGGGCCGGGGAACGGGTGGCGATCGACCATCTCGGGCGGCAGGCCCAGCTCCAGGCCGAGTTCGCGCACTTCGTCCTTGAACAGCTCGCGCAGCGGTTCGAGCAATTTGAGTCCCAGCGTTTCCGGCAGACCGCCGACGTTGTGGTGACTCTTGATCGTGGTCGCCTTCTTGGTCTTGGCGCCGCCCGACTCGATCACGTCGGGGTAGATGGTGCCCTGCGCCAGCCACTTCGCCGCCTTCAGCTTGGCCGCTTCGCGCTGGAACACCTCGACGAACTCGCGGCCGATGATCTTGCGCTTGGCTTCCGGGTCGGCGACGCCGGCCAGCGCGCCGAGGAACTCGGCGCTGGCGTCGACGTGCACCACGCGCGCATGCAGCCGCCCGGCGAACATGTCCATCACCATGCGCCCCTCGTCGAGGCGCAGCAGCCCGTGGTCGACGAACACGCAGGTCAGCTGGTCGCCGATCGCGCGGTGGATCAGCGCCGCGGCGACGCTGGAGTCGACTCCGCCCGACAGGCCGAGGATGACTTCCTCATCGCCGACCTGCTCGCGGATGCGCGCCACCGCCTCGGCGATGTAGTCGCCCATGATCCAGTCGCCGCGGCAGCCGCAGATGTCGCGCACGAAACGGCGCAGGATCGCCTGCCCCTGCAGCGTGTGCGTGACCTCGGGGTGGAACTGCACAGCGTAGTAGCCGCGCGCCTCGTCGGCCATGCCGGCGATCGCGCAACTGGGCGTGCTCGCCATGACCTTGAAGCCCGGCGGCAGTTCGGTGACCTTGTCGCCGTGGCTCATCCACACCTTGAGCATGCCGTGGTCGGCGTCGGTGCGGAAATCCTCGATGCCGTCGAGCAGCCGCGTGTGGCCGCGCGCGCGCACTTCGGCGTAGCCGAATTCACGGTGCTCGCTCCACTCGACGCGCCCGCCCAGCTGCGCGGCCATGGTCTGCATGCCGTAGCAGATGCCCAGCACGGGCACTCCCAGCTCCCACAGCAGCTGCGGCGCGCGCAGCAGGCTGTCCGCGTAGGTGCTGGCGTGGCTTCCCGACAGGATCACGCCCTTCAGGCCGTCAGCCGCCAGCGCACGAATGACGTCGTCGGCGACGTCGTTGGGGTGGATCTCGCAGTAGACGTGCGCTTCGCGCACGCGCCGCGCGATCAGTTGCGTGACCTGGCTGCCGAAGTCGAGGATCAGGATCTTGTCGTGCATGGAGTCGTTCAGTCGACGTGGTAGTTCGGTGCTTCCTTGGTGATCTGCACGTCGTGCACGTGGCTCTCGCGCATGCCCGCTGCGGTGATCTGCACGAATTGCGCGCGGTTGCGCATGGTGTCGATGTTCGCGCAGCCGCAGTAGCCCAGCGACGAGCGCACGCCGCCGACCAGCTGGTACAGGATCGCCGCCAGCGGCCCCTTGTAAGGCACGCGCCCCTCGATGCCTTCGGGGACGAATTTCTCGGCGCCGGCGGCCGACGGCGCCTGGTTGCCGTCCTGGAAATAGCGGTCGGCCGATCCGGCGTTCATCGCGCCGATCGACCCCATGCCGCGATAGCTCTTGTACGAGCGGCCCTGGTACAGGATGACCTCGCCGGGGGCCTCCTCGGTGCCGGCGAACATGCTGCCCATCATCACGCTGTGGGCGCCGGCGGCAATCGCCTTGGAGATGTCGCCCGAGTAGCGCACGCCGCCGTCGGCCACCAGCGGCACGCCGGTGCCTTCGAGCGCGGCGGCGACGTTGGCGATCGCGGTGACCTGCGGCACGCCGACGCCGGCGACGATGCGCGTGGTGCAGATCGATCCCGGGCCGATGCCGACCTTGACGCCGTCCGCGCCCGCTTCGGCCAGCGCACGCGCGGCCTCGGCGGTGGCGATGTTGCCGCCGATCACGTCGACTTCGGGGAAGTTGTTCTTGACCCAGCGCACGCGGTCGAGCACGCCCTGGCTGTGGCCGTGCGCGGTGTCGACGACGATGACGTCGACGCCGGCGCGCACCAGCAACTCGACGCGCTCCTCGGTGCCTTCACCCACGCCCACCGCCGCGCCCACGCGCAGCTTGCCCTGCGGGTCGCGCGCCGCGTTGGGGCGCTCGGTCGCCTTCAGGATGTCCTTCACCGTCATCAGCCCGCGCAGCTCGAAGGCGTCGTTGATGACCAGCACGCGCTCGAGCCGGTGGTGGTGCATCAGCGCCTTGGCTTCATCGGGGGTGGCGCCCTCGCGCACCGTGACCAGGCGTTCACGCGGCGTCATGATCTCGCGCACCGGCAGATCGAGGCGGCTTTCGAAGCGCAGGTCGCGGTTGGTCACGATGCCGACCACCTTGCCCTGATCGACCACGGGGAAGCCCGAGATGCCGTGCTGGCGCGACAAAGCCAGCACGTCGCTGACCTTGACCCCGGGCGAAATCGTGATCGGGTCCTTCAGCACGCCCGACTCGAAGCGCTTGACCCGGGCCACTTCGGTGGCCTGCGCCTTGGGCGACAGATTCTTGTGGATGATGCCGATGCCGCCTTCCTGCGCCATCGCGATCGCGAGGCGCGATTCGGTCACGGTGTCCATCGCCGCGGACACCAGCGGAATGTTGAGCCGGACCCGGCGCGTCAGCTGCGTGGCCAGGCTGGTGTCTTTCGGCAGGACTTGGGAATGGG
>JAKAHP010000128.1 GCA_021825505.1 Pseudomonadota bacterium | reverse complement strand
GCTGATGTGCACATTCATCCGGTTGCGCCGTTCGGTGCCTTTGCGTTGGGCACGCCCGCGAGATAGCCCCCGGCGTAAGGACACGTGGCTTGCGGCGGTTGCGGGTCCAGTTCCTTCGTGGTCGGGTTCTCGGTGGAGGTGACCTGGCCGCCGGCGCCGGGCGTTTCCGGCTGCTGTTGCGTCGAGGTCTGCCCAGACGGCTTCGTTTCGTAGCGTTGTGGCGTGTCGTGCTGGTCGCCACCACAGCCTGTGAGCGCCGACAAGGCCAGACAGGCAATGATGGTGCGGCGCGGTAAAGGTTGCGCAAGTGTCATGTTGTCCTCGAGGCAGGCGGCGCCGGTGCCGCGATTCGCCCATCGTGTTTCATTTTGTTTCGAATGGGGCGTGCCAACGGCTGGTACCAGGGCAGACTGCCGCGCTGCTGACGCGTTGCGCGACAAGCCCCGCCGTTCAGGGCGGGGAAGGAAAAGCGGTGCGCCACAGGCGGCCTGGAGTCACTGGGCGTTTGAACAGTGCCATGCAATGCCCCCGGGCCTTCGAGTTCAAGCTTCGACCGAGCGGCCGGCCGCAGCGCCAGAGCGCTGGTTCGCCCGCCACCTGGCGCATCGGCCCCGACATGCCCGGCGACACGCCGCACGGCGGGGGGGTATGGGCGGGGTCGGCGCGAGGCTGTCGGGTGGCCACCGGCGTGGCCGCGCCGTAGGTGGCCCGACCGGCACCAAGCCTCAGACCATGCGCTTGAGCGTGTCGTCCCTTCGGATCAGATGGTGTGTCAGCGCCGCCACGGCGTGGGCCGCTACCAGGCACAGCAGCGCCAGCGCCAGGTTCTCGTGGATGGCCTCGAGCGAATGCGACAGCGCGATGTCGCGCCCGATCAGCGCGGGCAGCGCCAACCCGAAGAGCCCGATGACGCGGCCCGAGCTCTGCGCCACGAGCAGCCCGAGCACCGGCGTGGCCAGCATCAGCAGGTAGAGCGTCGCATGCACCGGAGCCTCCAGGCGCGCCTGCCAGCGCGGCGGTGCCGGAGTGATCGGCGGCAGCGGCAGGAGCCAATGCACGGCGAAGCGCAGCGGAACCAGCACGAGAACCGACAGCCCGGCAACGATATGGGCGTTCGTCAGCACCTTCTGCACCGAGAAATGGCCGACGTAGAGCTCATTGACGTAGATGAGTGTCAACGCGGCCGCGATGGCCAGCGCCATGAACCAGTGCAGTCCGCGCAGCGCGAGGCTCGCCTTGGGTGTCGGGGTTGCAGTCGTCGTTTTCAAGTTCGGGTTCCTCTCGAGCATCGAAGCGGTCGGCTTGGGCCGCGGGTGGGAAGTCTTCGGCAGGGCGCGGCAGGCTCAGTGAGTCGCTGCAGCTCCCGACCATGGATCTGCAGCAGACCGTCGCGCTGCAAGCGCGCCAGGCTGCGGTACAGCGCCTCCGGCGTGAGCCCGAGCTCGGCCGCCCAGTCGCGCCGCGTGCATGCGAGCGTCAATCGCCCGCACGTACCATCGGTGTCGATCGCGTGCAGGATGCGGTCGCGCGCTCCCTTGAGGTTGAGCCGCTCCAGGCTCAGCCGTGCGCCGCGCAGTTGCTCGGCCAGGCGCGCGGCCCACCACAGGGCCAGTTCGGGCGTGGCGCGCAGGGCCTGGAGCATGCATTCGCGCGGAAAGCGCCAGATCGCGGACGACTTCGTCGCCACCGCGTCGCAGTGGTAACGCGCCGCCTGCAAGCTGGCTTCGGCCACGAACCCCTGGCGCACGCGCTGCAGGATGACCTGACGCCCATCGGGCGATGCGCGCTGCAGCTGGACTTCGCCGCACTCGACCCAGAACATGTACGTCGGCGCGCGTCCGCGCAGAAACAGGCTTTCGCCAGCGTCCAGGCGTGCCGGCGCGCCCAGGCAGGCGAGATCGGCTGGCCAATCGACGAATGGACCGTCGTACGCGGCTGGCGCGCGGGTGGGCGGGATGCGTCGGCCGCTAGCCATCGCCGAACGTTTGCATGGGCACGAATAATTCACGAGCCGTCGACATGATCGCAATCATATTCGGCGGCCCGCTGCCCCCGATACGCTGAGCATCCATCGTTCGCAAGGAGGTCTGGCATGAAGACGCTCGGACGCAGCTGCGCGCGGGTCGCGCTGCTGGCCATGCTGCCGGGCGCTGCGCTCAGCGTCGCGCTTGCGCAAGGCATGCCCATGGACATGACGGGGCAAGCGGGGGCGGGCCCGGGCGCCGCCGGACAACAAGCCGACGCACGCACGCCGGTGCGATTCCCGCCCGAACTCAGGCGCCAGACCCTGGCCACCATGAGGATGCACCTGCAGGGCCTGGCCGAGATCCAGCAGGCGATGGCCGCGGGTGACCTGGAGGCAGCGTCCCGCATCGCGTCGACGACGCTGGGCATGGCCTCGATGCACGGCGATCAGGCGCAGCGCGAAGCGCGCTACATGCCGGCCGGCATGCGTGCGCTCGGCGCACGTCTGCACCGGCAGGCCGGGGCCTTTGCGCTCGCGGCGCAGGATGCCGCGGTGACGGGGGACGCGCGACCGGCCCAGGCCATGCTCGGGCGGATGATGCAGACCTGCGTGGCGTGTCATGCGACGTATCGCCTGGCGCCGACGCAGTTCCCCCGACCCTGATTCGAGCTCGTGCGCGCTCAGCCCAGCAGCTTCAGCACATCCTTGACCGACTTGGCCTGCAGGTCGCGGTAGATCCGCAGACCGTCCATTTCCTGGGAGCCGCCTTCGAGGTTGCTCGATTTGTATTGCGTGACCTGGTCGATGCGCAGTGTTTTCTGCGCGGTCGCGCCGCCTTTCCTGCTGACGTTCACCTGCTCGATGATGTGGTCGTATTGTTCGAAATAGCGGCTGTGCGTCAGGGGTATAAACGCCATCCCGATCGATTTTCCTTCGAGGTACTTGGTCCAGACCAGATGCTGGTGGCCTTGCGTCGGGGTCATCGTCGTGCGAATGACGACGTCGGCCTGCGCCGGGTCGTTGACGATGGTCGCGCCTTCCTGCTGGAGTGCGGAGGTCAATTCATTGTTGTACATGCCGGCCACCGCCTGTGGCAGCATGACCCAGTCGCCCAGGTGCTCGCGATGGTCGCGATCGACGACAAACGGCGCGAACTGGGCGCCGTGCAGGCTGGTGGTCACGCAGACGGTCTGCCCGTGCAGTACGCCTTGCGCAAGCTGGCCGTGGTAGGCCATGGACGGCGCCTGGGCGGCACAGCCCGCCAGCAGGACGCCCGCCGCAAGCGCGGCCATTACGTGGAAACGTTGATTCCTGGGGAATGCCATGACGGTGTCGATGGTGTAGTTGAAGGGATTAACTGAAGTCTAGATCGGCGTGCTGTTTATTGTCGATCCATGGTTTGAGGTATGGCTCTCCAGTATGTGAAATATTGCGCGGCGTGATTGAATCGACTATTGTTTGCGGAATTTCGAATATATTTTTTTGACGGATTTGAACGGAGGCTGGGACATGAAACCATCTGGTGGCCGCAACACAGCGGCGCCATCAGCAGCAGCTGCGGCATGGCACGCGGTTCGGGCCTGATGCGCCCTGGAGTGCTCGAGGCGCTCGGTGCCGCCTTGCTGTTTGGCGCCGGAACGCCGCTGGCCAAGCGCCTGCTGCAGGGCATCGAGCCGTGGACGCTGGCGGGATTGCTGTACCTCGGTTCCGGTGTCGGGCTGACTGCGTGGCGTGTGGCGACGCGCGCCGCGCGCGTGCGCCTGGGCCTCGGCGAGACCCTGTGGCTGAGCATGGCGGTGGCGTTCGGCGGCGTGCTCGGCCCGGTGCTGCTGATGCTGGGGCTCGCGCGCATGCACGCATCGGCGGCGGCGCTGCTGCTCAACGCCGAGAGCGTGTTCACCGTGCTGCTGGCCTGGATCGTGTTCCGCGAAAACGTCGATCGCCGCATTGCGCTGGGCATGCTGGCCATCGTCGCCGGCGCCGTGCTGCTGAGTGGCGGCGGCTCCGCGGCGTGGTCGCTGCATGAGCTGGCACCGTCCGCGCTGGTGCTGGGGGCCTGTCTGGCCTGGGGCATCGACAACAACGTGACGCGCAAGGTGTCGCTGGCCGACGCCACCTGGGTCGCGTCGATCAAGGGCCTGGTGGCCGGCGCGGTCAACCTGGCGCTGGCGCGGGTGGTGGGCGCAGCGCTGCCGCCGCCGGGGCTGGCCGGCGCGGCGCTGCTGGTCGGCCTGCTGGCCTATGGCGTCAGCCTGTCGCTGTTCGTGGTCGCGCTGCGCCATCTGGGGGCGGCGCGCACCGGGGCGTATTTCTCGGTCGCGCCGTTCTTCGGCGCGCTGCTCGCGGTGGCGTCAGGCGACCGCGTGACGCTGCCGCTGCTGCTCGCGGCGGCGCTGATGGCCGTCGGCGTGTGGCTGCATCTCACCGAACGCCACGAGCACCTGCACGCGCACGAGGAACTCGAGCACGAGCATGCGCATGTGCACGACGCGCATCACCAGCACACGCACGACGTGGCGGTCGCTGCAGGCGTGAGCCACAGCCACCGGCACCGCCACGAGGCGTTGGTGCACAGCCACGTGCACGCGCCGGACGCGCATCACCGGCACGAGCATTAGCCGATCGACCTCGTGCGCGGTTCCGGTCGATCAGGCCGGTGCCAGATATCTCTTGCGGATGGCCGTGCCCACGGTGTACTTCGGGTCGACGAGGTTGCCCGGGTTCAGCATGCCGATGTTTCTCGGCCTCTGAGCGGGGGGATTCGCCGGCAAGGCCTCGGTCGAGCGCTTGTCCGGCGAGGCGCGCAAGCTGAATGTCGTCGATTCGGCTGTCATCAGTACGACATGGCCGCTGAATAAGCTGAAAACGTTTCCACTCATTCAGCCATGACGTGCGCGTCGCCTTCTTCGATTTCGATCACACGCTGCTGCGCGCCGATAGCAATCAGCTCTGGATCGACCATCTGCGTCGACGCGGCCTGACCGATGCCGCCACGTATTCCAGGCACGTCGACTTCATGCGCGACTATCGCGCCGGCACGCTTGATTTCCTCGCGCTCGATGCCTTTCGGGGCGAGCTCGACGCGTCGATTCCGGCGCCGCTGCTCGACGCGTGCCGCGCGGACTTCACGCTGAACGCGTTGCGCGCGGCCGTGGCGCCCGGTGCCGGGCGACTGCTGCGCGAATTGCGCGAGCGCCAGGTGCTGACGATGGTCGTCAGCGCCAGCCGCGAAGCGCTGGTGCGCCCGGTGGCCGAGCAGCTCGGATTCGAGTGGATCATCGCCGCCGATTCGAAGCATCCGGCAGCGCCGCCCGTGCCGTGTTTCGGCGCGGGCAAGATCGATCACGTCGACGCCGTGCTCGCCGGACTCGGCACCTCGCTCGACGCGCTCGAGCGAAGCTGGTTCTACAGCGATTCGCACAACGACCTGCCGCTGCTCGAGCGCGTCAGCGATCCGGTCGCGGTCGACCCCGATCCCGTGCTGGAAGACGTCGCGCGCGGTCGCGGCTGGCCGGTCATTTCGCTCGCGGGAGCGCACTAGTGCCGAGCACGATTCATGACGTCGCGGCGCTGTCCGGCACCTCGATCGCGACGGTGTCGCGCACCCTCAACGACCCGGCGAAGGTGCGCGAGGCCACGCGCGAGCGCGTGCTCGCGGCGGTCAAGGCGCTCCATTTCCGGCCCAATCTGGTCGGCCGACAGTTGCGCAGCGAGCGCACCGGGCTGATCGGCGTGATGCTGCCCGACGTGCTCAACCCGGTGTTCGGCGAGTGCATGCAGGGCATCGAGGAATCGGCCGCGGCAAGCGGACGCCGCGTCGTGCTGATGACCACGCGCTACGACCCGGAGCGCGAGTCGCACGCGGTCGACACCCTGCTGTCGCAACGCGTCGAGGGGCTGATTCTGACCGTGGCGAGCGCCGACGCCAGCCCGGTGCTGGCCGAGCTGGCACGCTCCGGGGTTCCGTATCAGCTGGCCTACAACCACAGTCCGCATCACCCCTGCGTCAGCGTCGACAACCGGGGCGCCGCGCGAGACGCCGTGGCCCTGCTGCTCGCGCAGGGGCATCGGCGGATCCGCATGCTCAGCGGTCCGCTTGGCGCGTCGGACCGCGCGGTGCAGCGCTACCGCGGCTACGGCGACGCGCTCGCGCAGGCGGGGTTGCGACCGTCGCCCCCGCTGGAAGTCGACTTCGCCGCGCTGCGCCTGTCCGCGCCGGTGCTGCGCTGCCTGACGCAGGAGCGCTCGCGCCCGACGGCGCTGTTCTGCGGCAACGACCAGTTGGCGCTGATCGTCATGCGCGCGCTGCGCGACGCCGGCATGCGCGTTCCCGACGACATGTCGATCATAGGCTTCGACGGGCTGGCCGTCGGCGAATTGCTCACGCCGGCCCTGGCAACGGTGTGCCAGCCCAACCGGGACATCGGCGTCGAGGCCTGGCGCCTGCTCGAACTCGCGCTCGACGGCGCGCCGCCGCAGTCCACCGTCATGCCCTACCGGCTGCGCGAAGCCGGAACCGTCACCCCCCTTTACCCCCACCCTCCACAAGAGAGTCCATCATGAAGCGATTGCATCGTTGGCTGTTCGTTTTCGCCGGGGCACTGACCCTGTGGTCGGCGCAAGCTCCTGCGCAGGCCGCGGAAAGCGCCATCTGCTACAACTGCCCGCCGGAGTGGGCCGACTGGGCGAGCGAAATCCAGGCCATCAAAGCCGACACCGGCATCACCGTGCCGTTCGACAACAAGAACTCCGGCCAGGCGATCGCGCAGCTGATCGCGGAAAAGGCGAGCCCGGTGGCCGACGTGGTGTATCTCGGCATCGGCTCGGCCTACCAGGCCAAGGCCGAGGGCGTGATCACGCCGTTCAAGCCGACGAACTGGGACAAGATCCCCGCCGACCTGAAGGATGCGCAAGGCTACTGGTTCACCATCCACTCCGGAACCCTCGGCTTGTTCGTCAACAAGGCGGCCCTCGGCGGCAAGCCGGTGCCGCGCTCCTGGGCCGACCTGCTCAAGCCGGAATACCGCGGCATGGTCGGGTATCTCGACCCGAGCAGCGCGTTCGTCGGCTACGCCGGAGCGGTCGCGGTCAACCTCGCGCTCGGCGGCACGCTGGACAACTTCGGCCCGGCGATCCACTACCTGCAGCAGCTGAAGAAGAACGATCCGATCGTGCCCAAGCAGACCGCCTACGCGCGCGTGCTGTCGGGCGAAATCCCCATCCTGATCGACTATGACTTCAACGCCTACCGCGCCGAGTACAAGGACCACGCCGACGTCGCCTTCGTCATTCCGAGCGAAGGCACGATCGCGATGCCCTATGTGATGGCGCTGGTGAACAAGGGCCCGCACCCGGCGAACGGCAAGAAGGTGCTGGACTTCGTGCTGTCGCAGAAAGGTCAGGCGATCTGGGCCAACGCCTTCCTGCGTCCTGTCATGCCCGGCGCGATGAGCCCGCAGGCCGCCGCCCGCTTCCTGCCCGCCGCCGACTACGCGCGGGTCAAGTCGGTCGACTACGCCAAGATGGGCTCGGTGCAGCAGCGCTTCGTCAAGACCTATCTCGCCGAGGTCCGCTGATTCGCCAAGGCGCGCCAGGATATTTCAGGCCATGCAGGATCTCACCTTCCCCCGAGCGCTGCGGCGCGTCATGCTGGCGCCGGCCGCGGCGATCTTCGCCGCGTTCTGGCTGCTGCCGATGGCGATGCTGGCGCGGCTCAGCGCCACCGGCGGGGTTCGCGGCTACCTGGACATCCTGGGCAGCTCGCGCTACCTGGACAGCCTGCTGGTCACGCTGGCGCTGGCCGCCGGCGTGACCGTCGCGGCGCTGCTCCTGTCGCTCGTCGCCGGATTGTTCCTGGCGCGCCACGACTTCCGCGGACGCGACGCGCTGATCGCGATGCTCACGCTGCCGCTGGCCTTTCCCGGCGTCGTCGTCGGCTTCATGGTCATCATGCTCGCCGGACGCCAGGGGCTCGCGGCGACGCTGAGCCAGGCGCTGTTGGGCCACCGCATCGTGTTCGCGTATTCGCTGGCCGGTCTGTTTCTCGGCTACCTCTATTTCTCGATTCCGCGCGTCATCCTCACCGTGATGGCGGCGGCCGAGAAGCTCGACCCTTCGCTCGAGGAAGCCGCGCGCGCGCTCGGCGCCACGCCCTGGCAGGTGCTGCGCGACGTCGTGCTGCCGGCGCTCGCGCCGGCGCTGACCG
>JAKAHP010000127.1 GCA_021825505.1 Pseudomonadota bacterium | reverse complement strand
GGATCTGGGCGCGTCCGGCTGGGACGTCGCGGTGCATTACCACGGCTCGGCGGCCGACGCCGAGGACTGCTGCGCGCAGCTGCGCGCGGCCGGTGCTGCGGCGTGCGCGCTGGACGCCGACCTGGCCGACGCGGCGGCGGCGCGCGCGCTGGTGGCGCGTGCCGCGGCCGCGCTGGGGCCGGTCGACGCGGTGGTCAACAACGCCTCGCTGTTCGAATACGACGACGCCGCCGGGTTCGACGCGGCGCGCGCGGCGCGCCACCATGCGGTCAACACGATCGCGCCGGTGCTGCTGGCGCAGGCGCTGCATGCGCAGCTGCTCGAACGCGGCGCGCGCGGCTGCGTCGTCAACCTGCTCGACCAGAAGCTGTGGAATCCGAACCCCGACCACCTGTCCTACACGCTGAGCAAGGCGGCGTTGCGCGAGGCGACGACGCTGCTGGCGCAGGCGCTGGCGCCGACGCTGCGCGTGGTCGGCGTCGCGCCGGGGCTGACCCTGGGCAGCGCGCAGCTCGACGCCGCGGCGCTGGCGCGCATGCAGCGTGCCGGCCCGCTGGGCGAGGGCCCGCACGCGGCCGACGTGGCCGCCACGGTGCGTTTCTGCCTCGACAACCCGGCACTCACCGGCAGCTGCATCCTGGTCGACGCCGGCCACCACCTGCAGCCGCGCGCACGCGACTTCGCGTTCCCCGTGGATCGCCCCTGAACGTTCATCCCGTCCGTCCCAACCCGATCATGCGCACCATCCTTCTCGAGCGCCTGCGCGTGCAGGCCAGCGTCGGCATCCTCGAACACGAGCTGAAGTCGCGCCAGCCGCTGCTGGTGTCGATCGTCGCCGAGCTGCCCGACGCGCCGCTGCTGCCGGCGGCCGACGACGTCGAGCATGTGCTCGACTACCGCGTGCTGCGCGCGATCGCGCTCGACGAGGTCACGCGCGGCCACGTCAACATGCTGGAGACGCTGGCCGGTCGCATCGCGCAGCGCCTGCTCGAGCACGACGGCGTCGCCGCGGTGCGCGTGCGCGTGGACAAGCCCAACATCTTTCCCGACTGCGACGCCGTGGGCATCGAAGTCGCGCAGCGCAAGTGACGGGGGCCGCGATGGACACGCGCAAGGCGGCGTTCGAGACCAACAAGCTGTCCAAGCGCCTGCACCGGCTGGTGGGCCAGGCGATCGGCGATTTCGCGATGATCGAGCCCGGCGACCGCGTGATGGTGTGCATGTCGGGCGGCAAGGACAGCTACGCGCTGCTCGATCTGCTGCTGAGTCTGCGCGCCCGCGCGCCGGTCCCGTTCGAGCTGGTCGCGGTCAACCTCGACCAGAAGCAGCCGGGTTTCCCCGAGCATGTGCTGCCCGACTATCTGCGCGGTCGCGGGGTGGAGTTCCACATCGAGGAACAGGACACCTACTCGATCGTCAAGCGCGTCCTTCCGGAGGGCAGCACGATGTGCAGCCTGTGCTCGAGGCTGCGCCGCGGCATCCTGTACCGTGTCGCCACCGAGCTGGGCGCGACCAAGATCGCGCTGGGCCACCACCGCGACGACATCCTGCAGACCTTCCTGCTCAATCTGTTCCACGGCGGCAAGCTCAAGGGCATGCCGCCCAAGCTGGTCAGCGACGACGGCCGCCATGTCGTGATCCGGCCGCTGGCCTACGTCGAGGAAGCCGACCTGGTGCGCTGGGCCGAGCATCGCGCGTTCCCGATCATTCCGTGCACGCTGTGCGGCAGCCAGGACAATCTGCAGCGCAAGCAGATCGGCGCGATGCTGCGCGACTGGGATCAGCGTTTCCCCGGGCGGCTGGACACGATGTTCGGCGCGCTGCACAAGATCGTTCCGTCGCATCTGCTCGATCGCGACGCCTATCCGTTCGCGACGCTGCGCGCCGACGGCGTCGCCGACGCCGACGGCGACATCGCGTTCGACGAGCCCGAGTCCTGCGCGCCGCCGCCGCCGGCAGCGCCTCAAGCGGCGGCGGTGCGCTGGCTGCACGCGACCCCCGAGGCGGATTAAAGTCGGGTTGTGGCGCGCCCGCCGGGCGCGCATCGCGAGGGCATCATGAACGCCGTCGATTTTTCCGCAAGCCGCGCCGCGCGCATCCTGCGCGTCGCGCTGGCCGGCGCGGCACTGGCCGCGCTGGGCGCCTGCGCGAGCCTGAACACGGTGCGCGTGCACGTGGCCACGCCGCAGCCGGCACCGCCCGCGCTGGTCGGTGCGAAAGTGCAATTGCTCGCCGATCCGGCCGACGCGGCCAGCCCCGACGCGGCGGTGCTGGAACGCGCGGTGGTCGATGCAATGACACGCGCCGGTCTGCACCCGGTGCTCGGCGAAAGCGCGCCGTACAGCGCGCGCTACAGCTTTGGCGTCTACCTCGATTTCGAGGCCAGCTTCCCCAGCGCATGGCCGCCGCCCAGCCCGCCGGTGGTGCTGCCCGACGGAAGCGTGATCTACCGCGGCTGGCCGATCTGGGGGCCGCGCTGGATCTGGCCGCCGCCGTGGTACGAGCGCACCCTGCGCGTGGAGATCAGGCGGCTCGACAGCGGCGCGGTAGTGTGGAGCAGCGGTGCGGTGCTCGGCTCGTACGACGAGCGCCTGGCACCGGTGGCAGGGCTGCTCGCCGACGCGGTGTTCTCGGGTTTTCCGCAGGCCAGCGGACGGCGCCTGCTGCGCGTGCAGCTGCCGTGAGGTGTGCTGCGAACTGGGCGGAAAAATGCGCCGCGGTACGCGCCCTGCGTCTTTTTTATAATCGGCATGGATTTTGCTGCGCGGCCCCTTGCGGGCGCCGCGCAGCGCGGACCTTGAACGGCAGGGGCCTGCCTTCATATTCACGAGGTCCAAGGGGCTAACTTACGGATTCCGTCATGCCTATTTATTCGTACAAATGTGATTCGTGCGGCCATGCGATGGACGCGCTGCAAAAGATGTCCGACGCTGCGCTGACCGACTGCCCGGCTTGCGGCAAGCCTGCGCTGAGCAAGCAGCTGACCGCGGCGGGTTTCCAGCTCAAGGGCTCGGGCTGGTACGCGACCGACTTCAAGGGCGGCGCGGCAGCGTCTGCCGGCGGCGGCACGGCCGCGGCGGCGAGCAGCGCACCGGCGCCGGCCTGCGGCGCCTCGTGCGCCTGCCATTGAGCCGGCGCGGCGCATGGCGCGCGCATCGATGCGCCTGAAAAGTCTGTTCGTCGCCGGGCTGCTGGTCTGGCTGCCGCTGACCATCACGATCTGGGTGCTGTGGCAGTTGCTGTCGGTATTCGACGGCATCTTCCGCGCGCTGATCGCGATGGCCGGCGCGCTGGTGCCCGAGCTGGCGCCGGCGCTGCAGCGCCTGAGCGGGATTCCAGGCGTCGGCGTCGTGCTGGTGCTGGCGGCGATCGTGCTGACCGGACTGCTGGTGGCCAATATGGTCGGCCAGTGGTGGCTGGCGCGCTGGGACGCGCTGATGGCGCGCATCCCGATCGTCAAGAGCATCTACAGCAGCGTCAGGCAGGTGTCCGACACGCTGTTCTCGAGCAATGGCAATGCGTTCCGGCGCGCGGTCATGGTGCCTTATCCGCACCCGGGCAGCCGCACCATCGGCTTCGTCACCGGGGCGCCCGGCGGCGAGGTCGCCGCGCGCCTGCCCGGCGAGCACATCAGCGTGTACGTGCCGACGACGCCGAACCCGACCTCGGGTTTTTTCCTGATGGTGCCCAGGGGCGACGTCATCGAACTCGACATGAGCGTCGACGAGGCGCTCAAATACGTGATTTCGATGGGCGTGGTGGCGCCGCAGGCGCCGCGCACCGACACCTGAACGATCCTTCACGACCACGGCCGGCGGCCGCGCGAGCGCCGCGCGGCGGCCGCCTCCCGTTTTCCCCCATACCCTTCCTACTCGACCCCTTCCATGAGCCTACGCAGCCACACCCTCGGCGCCGTCAACGAATCGATGCTCGGACAAACCGTCAGCCTGTGCGGCTGGGTGCAGCGCCGGCGCGACCACGGCGGCGTGATCTTCATCGACCTGCGCGACCGTGAAGGCCTGGTGCAGGTGGTCTGCGACCCCGATCGTGCCGACATGTTCGCGCTGGCCGAGACGCTGCGCAACGAGTTCTGCGTGCAGGTGGTCGGCGCGGTGCGCGCGCGCCCGGCCGGCACCGAGAACACCGCGCTGGCGTCGGGACGGGTCGAGGTGCTGTGCCATGCGCTGCAGGTGCTGAATCCGTCGGCGGCGCTGCCGTTCCAGCTCGACGACGAGAACCTGTCGGAAACGACCCGGCTGACGCACCGCGTGCTCGACCTGCGCCGCCCGCAGATGCAGCACAACCTGATGCTGCGCTACCGCGTCGCGATGGCGGTGCGTCGCTTCCTCGATGCTGCCGGTTTCGTCGACATCGAAACGCCGATGCTGACCAAGAGCACGCCCGAGGGTGCGCGCGACTATCTGGTGCCCAGCCGCGTCAACGCCGGCCAGTTCTTCGCGCTGCCGCAGTCGCCGCAGCTGTTCAAGCAGATGCTGATGGTGTCGGGCTTCGACCGCTACTACCAGATCACCAAGTGCTTCCGCGACGAGGACCTGCGCGCCGACCGCCAGCCCGAGTTCACGCAGATCGACTGCGAGACCTCTTTCCTCGGCGAGGAGGAGATCCGCGCGTTGTTCGAGGACATGGTGCGCGGGGTGTTCAGGGACGTGCTCGAGGTCGACCTCGGCAGCACCTTCCCGGTGATGAGCTACGGCGAGGCGATGGCGCGCTTCGGCTCCGACAAGCCCGATCTGCGCGTCAGGATGGAGTTCACCGAGCTCACCGACGTGATGCGCGACGTCGACTTCAAGGTGTTCTCGGCCGCCGCGGCGCTGGCCGACGGGCGCGTGGCCGCGCTGCGCGTGCCGGGCGGCGCCGAGCTGGCGCGCAGCGAGATCGACGCCTACGGCGAGTTCGTCAAGATCTACGGCGCGCGCGGCCTGGCGTGGATCAAGGTCAACGAGATCGCGAAGGGCCGCGACGGCCTGCAGTCGCCGATCGTCAAGAACCTGCACGACGCGGCGATCGCCGCGCTGCTGCAGCGCAGCGGCGCGCAGGACGGCGACCTGCTGTTCTTCGGCGCCGACCGCGCCAAGGTGGTCAACGCCGCGCTGGGCGCGCTGCGCGTGAAAATCGGCCACAGCGAGTTCGCGCGCAGCCGCGGTCTGTTCGACGACGCCTGGCGCCCGCTGTGGGTGGTCGACTTCCCGATGTTCGAGTTCGACGACGACGAGCAGCGCTGGGTCGCCTGCCACCATCCGTTCACCGCGCCCAAGGACGAGCACATCGACTACCTGGGCAGCGATCCGGGACGCTGCCTGGCCAAGGCCTACGACATGGTGCTCAACGGCTGGGAGATCGGCGGCGGCTCGGTGCGCATCCACCGCGCCGACATGCAGAGCAAGGTGTTCAGCGCACTGGGCATCGGCGCCGAGGAGGCGCGCGCGAAGTTCGGCTTCCTGCTCGACGCGCTGCAGTACGGCGCGCCGCCGCACGGCGGCATCGCGTTCGGGCTGGACCGCATCGTCACGATGATGACCGGCGCGGCGAGCATCCGCGACGTCATCGCGTTCCCGAAGACGCAGCGCGCGCAGTGCCTGCTGACCGACGCGCCGAGCCCGGTCGACGAGCGCCAGTTGCGCGAGCTGCACATTCGCCTGCGCCAACCTGCGGCGTGATGCGGCGATGACCCCGAAAATCGACGACGCGGCGCACGACCGCGAAGCCGGCAGCGCCGACGCCACACTCGACACCACGCGCATCGACGACACGCGCATCGGCGCGGTGCGCGCGCTGGTGGCGCCCGCGGTGCTGCTCGACGAGCTGCCGGTGACACAGGCGATCGAGGCCCATGTCGAGCGCGCGCGCCAGCAGCTGGCCGCGACGCTGCGCGGCGACGACGACCGCCTGATCGTCGTCGTCGGTCCGTGCTCGATCCACGACCACGCGCAGGCGATGGCCTACGCGCAGCGCCTGGCGGCGGCTGCGCCGGGCCTGCGCGACGCGCTGCTGCCGGTGATGCGGGTGTATTTCGAGAAGCCGCGCACGACGGTGGGCTGGAAGGGCTACATCAACGACCCGCGCCTGGACGGCAGTTTCCGCATCAACGAGGGGCTGCGCCGCGCGCGCGAGCTGCTGCTGGAGATCGCCGCGCTGGGGCTGCCGGCCGGCACCGAGTTCCTCGACCTGCTGTCGCCGCAGTACTTCAGCGACCTCGTGGCGTGGGGCGCGATCGGTGCCCGCACCACCGAAAGCCAGAGCCACCGCCAGCTGGCGTCGGGGCTGTCGTGCCCGGTGGGATTCAAGAACGGCACCGACGGCGGCGTGCAGGTCGCGGCCGACGCGGTGGTTGCGGCGCGCGCCGCGCATGCCTTCATGGGCATGACCAAGATGGGCGTGGCGGCGATCTTCGAGACGCGCGGCAACGCCGACTGCCACGTCATCCTGCGCGGCGGGCGCGCGCCGAACTACGACGCCGAGGCGGTCGATGCGGCGTGCGCGGTGCTGCGCCGCGCCGGACTGCGCGAGCACGTGATGATCGATTGCTCGCATGCCAATTCGGCCAAGCAGCCGCGCCGGCAGATCGACGTGGCGCGCGACATCGCGCGGCGCATCGCCGGCGGCGAGCGCCGCATCAGCGGCGTGATGATCGAAAGCCACCTGCACGAAGGGCGCCAGGAGCTCGGCGGCGAGCTGCAGTACGGGGTATCGATCACCGACGCCTGCCTGGGCTGGGACGACACGCTGCCGCTGCTGCGCGAGCTGGCCGACGCGGTGCGCCGCTCGCGCGGCTGAGGCGCGGCGGGCGAGGGCGGTGATGACGCGCGACAAGCTGCCCTGTTCGGTGCTGGTGGTGATCCACACCCCGGCGCTGGACGTGCTGCTGATCGAGCGTGCGCGCCAGCCCGGCTTCTGGCAGAGCGTGACCGGCAGCATCGATCACCCCGACGAGGTGCTGCGCGAGACCGCGCGCCGCGAGGTGCTGGAGGAGACCGGCATCGCGGTCGGCAGCGCCGCGGTGCCCGAGGCCGCGCTGCGCGACTGGGGCCTGTGCAACGTCTACGAGATCTACCCGACCTGGCGACACCGCTACGCCCCCGGCGTGTGGAAGAACGTCGAGCATGTCTGGAGCCTGCAGGTGCCGGCCGGCACGCCGGTGACCCTGAGCCCGCGCGAGCACCGAGCGGCGCGCTGGCTGCCGTGGCACGAGGCGGCCGCTGCCTGTTTCTCGGCGTCGAACGCCGACGCCATCCGGCAGCTGCCGCGGCGCCTGGGGCGGGCATCGTGAACCTCGCGCCGCCAGCCGCTGGGGCCTTGCGCGTGGCCTCCTACAACATCCACAAGGGCGTGCTCGGCGTCGGCCCGACCAAGCGGCTGCGCATCCACGAGCTGCGCGAGGGGCTGGCGCAGCTCGGTGCCGACCTGGTGTTCCTGCAGGAGGTGCAGTTCGAGCACCGGCGCCACGCGCGCCGCTTCGAGCATTGGCCGCCGCAGCCGCAGCACGAGCTGCTCGGCCAGGCGCTGGGCATGCACACCGCGTACCAGAGCAACGCACGCACCCGTCACGGCGAGCACGGCAACGCGCTGCTGTCGCGCTACCCCGTGCTCAGCGTGGCGCAGCACGACGTGTCGGATCATCGCTTCGAGCAGCGCGGACTGCTGCATGTGCGGCTGCAGCTGCCGCAGCAGCAGCTGCATTGCATCGTCGTGCACTTCGGCCTGTTCGCGGCCAGCCGCATGCGGCAGAGCGCGCGCCTGGTGCAGTTCATCGCCGAACAGGTGCCGGCGCACGAGCCGGTGATCGTCGCCGGCGACTTCAACGACTGGCGCGGCGTGCTCGGTGCCGAGCTCGCCGCGGTGCAGTTGCGCGACGTGTCGGCGCGCCTGGTCGGCGACGCCCATCTGCCGCGCTGGCGCCATCGCGTGCGCACCTACCCGGCGCTGCTGCCGCTGATGCCGCTGGACCGCATCTACGCGCGCGGCTTCAGCGCGCACCGCGTGGTGCTGGGCTGGGGTGCGAACTGGGCGCGGCTGTCGGATCACGCGCCCTTGCTGGTCGACCTGCTGGCGCCGACGGCGCACTGAGTGCGCGCGGGCTGCGTGCACAATGGGGGCGTCGCGTTTCGTCGCCCCGCCGCATGACCCACGCTTCGTACCGCCCGCGCTCGTCGCGCCGCCCGCGCTGGCGGCGTCGCCTGCGCACCGCGTTGCCGC
>JAKAHP010000126.1:744-8221 GCA_021825505.1 Pseudomonadota bacterium | reverse complement strand
ATCTGATCACCCAGACCAGCCTGAAAGGCAAGACCGCGCTCGTCACCGGAGCGGCCAGCGGCATCGGCCGCAACATCGCGCTCGTGTTCGCGCAGGCCGGCGCCGCGGTCGCCGTCGCCGACTTGAACCAGGCCGGCGCCGACGCCGTCGCGCAGGAGATCATCGCCGCCGGCGGCCGCGCCATCGGCGTCGCGATGGACGTGGCCGACGAGGCCCAGGTCGACGCCGGTTTCGCGCGCGCGGTCGCCGAACTGGGCGAGATCGACGTGCTGGTGGCCAACGCCGGCATCCAGATCGTCAACCCGATCGAGCAGTTCGCGTTCGCCGACTGGAAACGCATGCTGGCGATCCACCTCGATGGAGCGTTCCTGACCACCAAGGCGGCGCTGCGCAGCATGTACAAGGACCAGCGCGGCGGCGTCGTGCTGTACATGGGCTCGGTGCACTCGCACGAGGCCTCGCCGCTGAAGAGCGCCTATGTCGCGGCCAAGCACGGGCTGCTCGGCCTGGCCCGGGTGCTGGCCAAGGAAGGCGGGCCGAAAGGCGTGCGCAGCCATGTGCTGTGCCCCGGCTTCGTGCGCACGCCGCTGGTCGACAAGCAGATCCCCGAACAGGCACGTGAACTGGGCATCAGCGAACAGGAAGTGGTGCGCAACGTAATGCTGCGCAACACCGTCGACGGCGAGTTCACCACGCTCGACGACGTCGCGCAGACCGCGCTGTTCCTCGCTGCCTTCCCGAGCGCGGCGCTGACCGGGCAGTCGATCACGATCAGCCACGGCTGGTCGATGAACTGAAGCGCGCTGCGGCGGCGAGTTCGCTGCCGCAACGCGCTGCCGCAGCGCGTTCAGCCCGCTGCGTGCTGCAGCAGCAGCATCGAGACGCCGACGACCAGCGCGAGCATGCCCGCGAACTGCGTCCCGAGCATGCCCTTGACCCAGCGCATGTCGCCCAGCAGGGCTTCGACCCGCGTGCGCAGCACTGCGACATCCGCCACCAGCGTGTCGAGCCGCTGTTCGACCTTGTCGAGGCGTTGTTCGACCCTTTCGAGACGCTGTTCGACCTTGTCGACGCGTTGTTCGACCTTGTCGGCGCGTTGATCGAGCGCGCCGAACAGCATGTCGCGCCGTGCGTCGCTGCTTGCGAGGTCGGCGCGGGTGGGCCATGCGCTGCGTTCGGCGGCCAACGCGTCGCCAAGCAGGCGCGCGGTCGCCTCAGCCTGCGCGACCGGTGTACCGGCGTCCTTCAGACCGTCAGCGAACAACAAGGTATCGAACGCGTGGGACATGATGCGCCCATCATCGCACCGATCGTCCCTGGGCGCGACCATGACCATGCGATGCGCGCGGAGGCCATTGCGGGAACCAGCGCCGCCGCGATGCGCTCCAAGAGGCATCGTTCCACCCCTGGGCCAACACCGCGATGGCTGCGCTGTTCGAGTCGCGCCGACCTGCGCTTGCCATCGCGCGTGCCATCGCGCTGGGCGCCGCCTGCGCGCTGGCGACGCCGTGCGCGTTCGCGTTCGACGACCCCGCTGCGTACTGTCGCGCGGTCGGCACCATCGACACCCCCGATCACCGCTATACCGGCCCCCAGCTGCCGGCGTGGATGGCGCGGCAACTGCATGTGGCCGACGACGCCTGGGTCGCCTGGCGTTGCGCCGGCGCTCGCGTGCTGGCCTGCGTGTACGGCGCGCATCGGCGCTGCGCGAAGGCGAGAACGTCGCGCCGCGCCGGCGCCGTGGTGCGCGCCTACTGCCACGCACATCCGGGCTCCGCGTTCGTGCCGGCGCTCGTCGCCGGCGACGACGACGCGGTGAGCTGGCGCTGTCGCGGCCGCCGCGCGCTGGCCTGGCGAGTGGACGCGGTCGACGCGCAGGGCTATCGGCAGCGCGACTGGCAGGTGCTGAGCGAGCCCTGACGCCGCGCCTTCAGCCCCTTCAGCCCCTTCAGCCCCTTCAGCCCCTTCAGCCCCTTCAGCCGCGCGCCGCGCTCCACACCAGATGCAGACCGAAGCCCCCGATCGCCAGCGCGGTCACGCGCAGCAGCGGCCGGCGCGCACGCGCGTAGGCGCTGCGCACCGCCGCCTGCGTGAACAGCGTGGCCAGCGCCAGATGCCAGCATGTCGACAGCAGGCAGATCAGCGCGACCGCGGCAAAGCGCAGTCCGGCCGGCAGGCCCGGGCCGACCAGCGCGGTGAAAATGGTCGAGAAGAACACCAGTGCCTTCGGATTGGTCAGATTGGTCAGCAGCCCGGCGCGGTAGGCGGCGCGCAGCGTGACCGCGCGCGTCGCACCCGGCGTCAGCGCCGGCCCCGCAGCGCGCGCCTGGCGCCAGATCGCGCGCGCCACCCACAGCAGGTAGGCGCCGCCGAGCAGCGCGACGACGCGCTGCACGCCGCCGGCGTGCGCCAGCAGCAGCCCGACCCCGGTGGCGGCCAGCAGCGCCTGCAGCGTGCTGCCGCTGGCCACGCCCAGCGCGGTGGCGACGCCCTGGCGGCGGGTGCCGCCGACCGCGGCTTGCGTCACCGCCAGGAAGTTGGGCCCGGGGCTCGCCAGCGCCGGCACATAGACCGCCGCCAGCGCCACCAGCATGCCGGCATGGCGCAGCAGCGTCATGGGGCCGGCGCCTCCGCGGCAGCCTCGGCTTCGCCCTGCCCCGGCGTGGCCAGGCGACCGCGCAGCGCGGCCAGCCGCGCCAGCGCGCTGGCGCGGCCGTCGGTCTTCGGCAACTCGGCGCGCAGGTCGTCGAGAAAGCGGCTCGGGGTACAGCCGCGCGCATTGCGCGAATGCGCGCGGCGCTTGCGGCAGTGGCTCAGCGTCAGCGTGCGCCGCGCACGCGTGACGCCGACGTACATCAGGCGCCGCTCTTCCTCCAGCCCGGTGTCGCTCAGCGGGCGCTCGTCGGTGTAGAACGGCAGCATGCCCTCCTCGCAGCCGGCCAGCCAGACATGGGGCCACTCCAGGCCCTTGGCCGCGTGCAACGTCGACAGCGTGACCACGTCCTGCTCGGCACCGCGCTCGGCCAGCTGCGTGATCAGCGCGACCATCTGCGCCATGCGCTTCAAGCCGTGGCCCTCTTCCTCGGCCTTGCGCGCGATCCAGTCGCAGAAATCGTTGACATTGCTCCAGCGCTGCGACGCCTCGCGCTCGTTGTCGGCGCTGTCGCGCAGATGCGCTTCGTAGCCGATCGCCGTGAGCAGCGAGCGCAGCAGCTCACCGGCCGGCTCGGTGCGCTCGCGCCACTCGATGTCGTGCATCAGGCGCGCGAACTCGCGCAACCCGTCGGCGTGGCGCTGGCCGACCACCGCCGGCAACGCGTCGCGGAACAACGCGTCGAACAGCGAAAGCTTCCACTGCGTGGCGAACGCGCCCAGGCTTTTCAGCGTGGCCGCGCCGACGCCGCGCTTGGGGGTCGTCACCGCACGCAGGAACGCCGGATCGTCGTCGGGGTTGGCCAGCAGACGCAGATAGGCGCAGACGTCCTTGATTTCGGCACGCTCGAAGAAACTCTGACCGCCGCTGACCGCGTACGGAATGTTGGCGCGGCGCAGCGCCTGCTCGATCGGGCGCGACTGGTGGTTGGCGCGGTACAGCACCGCGATGTCGGACAGCTTGGCGCCGCGCCCGCCGCGCAGCGCCTGCACGCGGGCGACGATGCGCTCGGCCTCGTCCTCGTCGCTGTCGGCCTCGCGCACCTCGACCGCATCGCCCTCGCCGTGTTCGCTCCACAGCCGCTTCGGGTAGATCTTCGGGTTGGCGGCGATGACCGCGTTGGCGGCACGCAGGATGGCGTTGGTCGAGCGGTAGTTCTGCTCGAGCTTGATCACTTCGAGCTTGGGGTAGTCCACTGGAAGCTGCCGCAGGTTGTCGAGCGTCGCACCGCGCCAGCCGTAGATGCTCTGGTCGTCGTCGCCCACCGCGGTGAAACGCCCTTCATCACCGGCCAGCAGCTTGAGCAGCTGGTACTGCGCGTCGCTGGTGTCCTGGTATTCGTCGACCAGCAGGTAGCGCAGGCGCTGGCGCCAGCGCGCGCGCACCGCGTCGTGCTGCTGCAGCATGCGCAGCGGCAGCACCATCAGGTCGTCGAAGTCGACCGCCTGATACGCCGCGAGCTGCTCGGCGTAGCGCGCCCACACCTGAGCCGCCTGCACGTCCTCGGGACTGCGCGCGTCGCGCGCCGCGGCGGCGGGGTCGAGCAGGGCACTTTTCCACTGACTGATGCGCCACTGCCAGGCGCGCGCCTGCTTGGCGTCGGAGGTACCGCCGGCCTCGCGCAGCAGCGACGCGACGTCGTCGCTGTCGAGAATCGAGAACTGTTCCTTCAGCCCCAGCGCGGAGCCGTCCTCGCGCAGCATGCGCACGCCCAGCGCGTGAAACGTCGAGATGACCAGCTCACGCGCGGCGCGCCGACTGTCGAGCAGATCCTTGGCGCGCTCGCGCATTTCGGCCGCGGCCTTGTTGGTGAAGGTGATCGCGGCGATTTCCCCCGGTGCGTAGCCGGCCTTCAGCAAGCGCGCGATCTTGTGCGTGATGACCCGGGTCTTGCCGCTGCCGGCCCCGGCGATGACCAGACAGGGTCCGCTGAGGTGGTTGACGGCACGTTCCTGGGCGGCATTGAGCATCGGTACTTCGTTCGAAAGGAATGGCCACGCCTGCGACGCGCGGCTCGGGGTTCAAGTGGAGGGCTGGGCAGGGTCGGCGCGGTACGGCTCGTCGTCGGCCAGGTAGTCGTGCTCGGCACGCGCCGCCGAATACCACTGCCGCAGCGCGGGCAGTGCGAGCACGCGCTCGACGTAGGCCGCGGCGAACTCGGGCAGTCGCGGCGCGTAGGTGCGCAGGCGTGAGCATACCGGCGCGTAGAACGCGTCGGCGGCGCCGAACTCGCCGAACAGGAACGGCCCGCCGCTGGCGGCCAGCGCACCCTGCCACAGCGCGCAGATACGATCGAGATCGCGCTGCACCGCGAGGTTCCAGCCCTGCCCGGCCAGATCGGCCTCGACGTTCATCGGCATCTGGCTGCGCAACGCGCCGAAGCTCGAATGCATCGTCGCCGCCAGCATGCGTGCGCGCGCCCGCGCCGCGGGCGCGGCCGGCCAGATCGCGTGCTGCGGGTAGCACTCGGCCAGGTATTCGACGATGGCCAGCGAATCGCCGACCACCAACTCGCCGTCGAGCAGCACCGGCACCGTGCGCATCGGCGTCAACGGCGCCAGTGCAGCGGCGAATGCGGCACTGCCCAGGCGCAGGCGACGCTCGCTGAAGGCGATGTCGAAATGGCGCATCAGCACCCACGGCCGCATCGACCAGGATGAATAGTTCTTGTTGCCGATGATCAGGACCAGCATCGCCCAGGCTCCGTTTGCGTCGCGCGCTCAGCGCGCACCGAGGTAATCGGGTGCGACCGCCTCGACGCAGCGCGGCCGCGGCACGCCGAGCTCGGGCGCAGACAGTCCGGGCAGCACGCCGCCCGGGACATTGGGTTCGCGCATCGAGTCGAGATTGTCGCGGCTCATCAACGGCCCGCCGGGCAGGTGCTCGAGCAACGCCGCGAGCAAGCGCGCGGCGCCGTCGGGCAGCGCCAGCTGCGGGCGCCCGCGCCCCTGCGCGACACCGGCCCAGGCGCCGGCCAACCGCACCAGCTCGGCCAGCGTGTACTCGTGCGGCCCGCCGAGCTCGTAGATACGCCCGACCGTGCGCGGCGCGTCGGCGCCGACCAGCGCGGCGGTCAGCGCGCTCGCGACGTCGCCGACCCACACCGGGGCGAAGCGCTGGCGCGCGCCGCCCAGCATCATCAGCGGCAGCATGCGCTGCAGCGCGGCGAAAGTGGTGAGAAAGCTGTCGCCGGCGCCGAACACCACCGACGGGCGCAGGATGGTCCAGCTCAGGCCCGGTTGCTCGCGCAGTGCGGCTTCGCCGTCGCCTTTCGAGCGCAGGTACATCGACGCTCCGGCGCTGTCGGCGCCCAGCGCGCTGACGTGCACCAGGCGCGGCACCCCGCTGCTCACGCAGGCCTGTGCCAGATTGGCCGGCAGGCGCTGGTGGGCGCGCGCGAACTCGGGCCCGTAGGGCACGCCGCGGCGGCCGTGCAGCACGCCCACCAGATTGGCCGCGGCCTGCTGGTCGCGCAACAGGCGCTCGAGCGTGGCGGCATCGAAGGTATCGACCTCGACGACCTCGACCGTGGGCAGCGGCAGCAGGTGCCGGGCGCGTTCGCGGTGCCGCGTCGGCACGCGCACGCGGTGGCCCAGGGCGCTGAGCCGCGCCACCAGATGGGTGCCGATGAACCCGGCGCCTCCGAATACGACGATATCGCTCATGCCATCTCGCTCGATCGGATCAGGGCATCGGCGGGTGAGACGCCGCCACGTCGGGCGCGGACAGCTCGAGCCGCGCCTGCAGCGACTGCGGCTGACCGCTGAGCCGCGCCGCGTAGATCGTCGCATTGGCCAGCACGCGCTCGACGTAGCCGCGGGTTTCGGTGATCGGGATGCTTTCGGTGAACACCGCGCCGCCGAGCTGCTGCAGCGGATCCTGCGCGCGCCAGCGCGCCGGCCGCCCCGGCCCGGCGTTGTAGCCGGCCGCGGCCATGGCCTGCGAACCGTCGAAGCGCTGCAGCAGCATGCCCAGGTAGGCCGAGCCGAGCTCGACGTTGGTGCGCGCGTGGCTGATGTTTGCCGGCGAATAGTCGGCCATGCCGATCTTGCGCGCGACCCAGCGAGCGGTCTGGGGCATCAGCTGCATCAGGCCGTTCGCGCCGGCCCACGACTTGATGTCGTCGGCAAAACGCGATTCCTGGCGGATCAGTCCGTACAGCAGCGCCTCGCTGACCCCGCTGCTGCGCGAGGCAGCGGCGATGGCGTCCTGGAACGGCATCGCGTAGCGCTGGTTCCAGTCGACGCGTCCCTTCATGCGTTCGCTGGCGTCGATGCACAGCATCCACGCGCGCTGCTCGCAGGCCACCTGCGCGGCAGCGTGCAGGGCGCCGTCGTCGAGGCCGCGCAGCGCGAAGCTCCATTGCTGTGCCGCCGGCGGGTAGATGTGCAGCGCGTACAGCGCCAGCGCCCGGCGCACCGCCAGGCGCGCGCGCTGCAGCGCCACCGCCTGCGCGCGTGGCGGCGCCGCGCTGGGCGGCAGCTCGATCTTCAGCCCCAGGGCCTCGGTCGACAGTTGTCCGTAAAAATTCCACGGCGATGCGACGTCCGCATACAGCGCGCGGGCGACCTCGTCGTGGCCGAGCCGGCGCTGGGCGGTGGCGCGCCAGTAGACCCATTCGGGGCTCATGCCGTCGCGCTGGATCAGGCGCTGCGCGACATCGTCGACGGTGGCCCAGTCCTGCGCACGCAAGGCCGCGCGCAGCATCCACTCCTGCGTCGTCGAGTCGACCGGCACAGCCCGGTCGATGCCGGCGGCCTGCTCGAACCAGCGCGACGCGTCGGGCAGCAATTGCAAGGCGGCGCTGCGCGCCGCGGTGGAGGC
>JAKAHP010000126.1:0-734 GCA_021825505.1 Pseudomonadota bacterium | reverse complement strand
CAGCCGGTCCAGGCTGCCGTCGATCAGCTGCATCGTCTGTTGCGGATCCTGGTTGCCCAGGCGCAGCAGCGCGAGCACCAGGAACTGATGCTGCATGGTCCCGGTCGGCACGCCGTGGCGCAGTGCGCGCAACACCAGGGACATCGGATCGTGCGCGGCGCGGTCGATGCCCTGCCAGGCTCCGATCGGCAGGTCGGGTGCGAACTGCAGCGCCAGCGCGACGCGGCCGTCGCGGAAGAAATCCTGCAGGCGCTGCCAGATCTGTGCCTGATCGATATGACCGGCGCGCGCCAGCGCGTGCACCGCGGCGTTGCAACCGACCCCGGCGCCGCCGTCGGCATTCCACAGTTCGAGCACCCGCGCGCTGGTGTCGGCGCCGTCGACTTCGAAGCGCCGCTGCAAGTCGTAGCACTCGACCTGCTTGTCGGCCCCGGCGAGCTGCTGCGGGTAGACCGCGGCGAAATCGTCCCAGTCCTGGCGCCGGCCGAGTTCGAGCAGCCAGGCGTCGCGCAGCCGGGCCAGCACATAGGTGTCGGGATAACGGCGGGCGAAACGCTCGAATTGCGCCTGCGTCATGCGCTGCAGATCGGGCATCAACGCCCAGTAAGCGAGCCACGGCGCCAGCAGGCTGTGCGGCGAAGCGGCCAGGGCCTGTTGCGCCGCTTGCGGGTCGTTGCGCTGGAAACCCTCCCAGGCGGCGCGCACCGCCGCACCCGGATCGCTCGGCGCCACCG
>JAKAHP010000125.1 GCA_021825505.1 Pseudomonadota bacterium | reverse complement strand
CTGTGGAGAGGAAGGCTCTGACGCGCGCCGCAAGGTGCGCGTGAAACCGGCCTCTGCGAAGCAGGAAGTCAGCTTCGATCATGTTCGCGCATGATCGAGCAAGTCTGACGGAACGGCGTGCTGTGTGATGCGCGCCGCTGCCATGTCGATGGGATCTGTCCAGAAAAGGCGTGTGTCATGAGTGCGACCCTTGGGGCGCAACTGCCGCCCACAGACCGCGAGCTCGGGCTGAGCAGTTCGGATGCGCGCCAGCGCGCCCAACGCTACGGCCCGAACGCGATCGCCGAGACGTCGGTGCCGTGGTGGCGTCAGCTCGCGGCCAGGCTGTGGGGGCCGGTGCCGTGGATGCTGGAGGCGGTGATTGCGCTGCAACTGCTGCTCGGCCGCGAGCAGGAGGCGCTGGTGATCGCTTTCCTGCTCGCGTTCAATGCGCTCGCGGCTTGGCTGCAGGAGCGCCGCGCGCGCGACGCGCTGGCGCTGCTGCGCCGTCAGCTGCAGGTCTACGCACGGGTGCTGCGCGACGCGCAATGGAGCCGCGTGCCGGCGGCCGAGCTGGTTCCGGGCGACGTCGTGCACCTGCGCGCCGGCGACCTGGTGCCTGCCGACCTGACGTTGTTCGACGGCGCGGTCGCGCTGGATCAGTCGGCACTGACCGGCGAATCGCTGGCGGTCGACGCGGGGCCGGGGCAGCCGGCCTATACCGGCGCCATCGTGCGCCAGGGGGAAGCCAGCGGCGAGGTGGTCGCGACCGGTGCGGCGACATACTTCGGGCGCACCGCCGAACTGGTACGCAGCGCCGAGGCGCCGAGCCACATGCAACGCACGATCTTCGCCATCGTCAAGCGACTGGTGGTGTTCGACCTGCTGCTGGTGGCGCTGGTCGTTGCCTACGCGATGCGCCACGGACTGCCGGCCGTCGACACGGCGGTGTTCGCGCTGATGCTGCTGGTGGCCTCCGTGCCGGTGGCGCTGCCGGCGACCTACACGCTGGCCACGGCCGTGGCGGCGAGCACGCTGGCGCGTCAAGGGGTGCTGGTGACCCGGCTGCCGGCGGTCGAGGAGGCGGCGTCGATGGACACCCTGTTGTCGGACAAGACCGGCACGCTGACGCGCAACGAGCTGACGCTTGCCGCGGTGCGCCCGCTGGCGGGTGCCGACGAAGCCGCCGTGCTGCACGCAGCCGCGCTGGCCAGCGACGCCGCGTCGCAGGATCCGCTCGATCTGGCGATTCTCGCCGCCGCGCGCGCAGGCGGCGTGCCCGAGGCGCAGGGCGCGCGCTTGCGCTTCGCGCCGTTCGATCCGGCCACGCGCTGCAGCGAAGGCGTTTGGTCGGTGCAGGGCGGCGAGTGGCACGCGCTGAAGGGCGCCAGTGGCGCGGTGCTGGCGCGCTGCGGCGCCGACGCGACGCTGCTCGGGGCGGTGCAGCGTGCCGAAGCGGAACTCGCCGCGGACGGCGCGCGCGTGCTCGCCGTGGCCGCAGGCGAAGGCGGCGCGCTGCGATTGCTCGGCCTGGTCGGGCTGTCGGACCCGCCGCGCGCCGATGCCGCCGAACTGATCGACAAGCTACGCCAGCTCGGCGTGCGCGTGGCGATGGCCACCGGCGACGCGCTGCAGACCGCGCGCGCGATCGGGCGCCGCCTCGGGCTGGGCGAGCGCGTCGCCGCGGCCGATGCCGAAGCGCTGGCCCATCCCGATGCCTACGACATCTACGCCCGCGTGCTGCCGCAGGACAAGCACGCCATCGTCGCCGCGCTGCAGCGGGAAGGGCACGTCACCGGAATGACGGGCGACGGCGTCAACGACGCGCCGGCGCTGCGCCAGGCCGAGCTCGGCATCGCGGTGGCCAGCGCCACCGACGTGGCCAAGGCGGCCGCCGGCGTCGTGCTCACCGATCCTGGTTTGGGCGGGGTGCTGACGGTCGTTGCCGCCGGACGCGAAGTGCATCGCCGCATGCTGACCTACGTGCTCAACAAGGTCGTGAAGACGCTGGAGATCGTGGTGTTTCTCACTGCCGGGCTGTGGTTGACCGGTGGCTTCGTGATTTCGGCGCGGCTCATCGTGCTGCTGCTCTTCGCCAACGATTTCGTCACCATGAGCATCGCGCTCGACCGCGTGCGTCCGGCACCGAGACCGCAGCGCTGGCGGGTTGGCCAACTGATCGGCGCCGCCGCGGTGCTCGCCGCACTGTCGCTGACGTTCTCGCTTTCCTGGTACGTCTGGGCGCGCGCGCACTTCGCACTCGACGCCGCGCAGATGCAGACCGTCGTGTTCCTGCTGCTGGTGTTCACGACCCAGGCCAACGTCTACGTGCTGCGCGACGATGCGCGCATCGGAACCTTCGCGCCCGGGCGAGCGTTGGCCGTGGCCAGCATCGCCGACCTGGCGCTGGTGTGCGCGCTGGCCGTCAGCGGCACCTTGATGCACGCGATCCCTGCGGCGATGCTCGGGCTGATGGCCGCGTCTGTGCTCGCCTTCGCGCTGCTGCTCGACCAGGCCAAGCACCTCGTCTTTGCCCGTTTCGAGCTGGGCTGAAGCGCCAGGCCGGTATCAAGGCGCCGGAGGAGGCGAATCTGCGAACTGGACTTTCACGCTCAGGCCGGAACGCTGCTTCGGTCACGGGTTGGGGCGGCGGCCCTCGGTGTGCGCGTGAGTCGATCAATGTAGTAACATGGCTACGTTGATGTTTGGAGCGAGGCCATCATGCCGATCACCACCCTGTCAAGTCGCGAGTTCAACCAAGGCGCGAGCAAGGCAAAGCGTGCTGCAGATAGTGGGCCGGTATTCATCACCGATCGAGGCAGGCCGGCGCACGTGCTGATGAGTTTCGAGGAGTATCAGCGCCTCATCAAGCAGCGGCGCAACATTGCCGATGCGTTGGCGATGCCGGGCGTCGCCGACATCGAGTTCGATCCGCCGCGGCTGACGCTCGAGGTCGGGTCGGATTGCCTTTCATGATGTACGTTCTCGATACGAAAGTGAACTCTGAACTGCGCAAGGTCCGACTTGGCAAGGCAGATGTCAATCTGACAGCGTGGACGGATACCGTGGATGCCGCGGAACTCTTCGTGTCCGCCATCACCATCCTGGAGTTGGAACTCGGCGTTCTGTCGGTCGAGCGCAGGGATGCCACCCAAGGAGCATGGCTGCGGTCTTGGCTGGAGCAGCACGTCTTGCCAGAATTCTCCCGTCGCACCTTGCCCGTGGATACCGCCGTGGCTCTGCGTTGCGCAAGGTTGCATGTGCCCGACCTGCGCGGCGAGCGCGACGCGCTCATCGCGGCCACGGCCCTCGTCCATGGCATGACCGTGGTGACCCGGAATGTCGCGGATTTTCGACCCACGGGGGTTGCACTCATCAATCCGTGGCAAGCCTCAGCCTAGCAGTTGTCCGCCAGGACAACGCTGAGGCGAACGCTTGCCGTACTTGAACGGATGCGTGGTGGCGCGCATCGTGGTGCCCAGAAGAGGACTCGAAAAACAAGCAAATACGCCATTTTTGCCATCTAGATGTGCCAAAAATGTGCCACTCCGCGTCAATGTGCCACCGCCCGGATCGCCGCGTCGATCTGTTCGACGGGCACCTGACCCATCGCGTTGCGCTTGAGAATGCCGTTCCGTCAGACTTGCTCGATCATGCGCAATCATGATCGAAGCAGCTCTCCACCCGGTTGATCAGCGAGAACCAAGTGATCGTCCTGGAGACGCTGGCCGTGAAAAACATGCTGCGCCATCGCAGCCTGGCCAAGTCGATCAGCGATGCGAGCTGGTCAGAGTTCGTCAGGCAGTTGGAGTACAAGGCGCAGTGGGCCGGGCGCACGCTGATCGGCATCGACCGCTGGTATCCATCCAGCAAACGATGCTCGGTGTGCGGCCACACCCAAGGCTCGATGCCGCTGTCAACTCGTGCCTGGACATGCCCGCAGTGCGGCACGCAGCACGACCGCGACGTCAACGCCGCGCGCAACATCCTGGCCGCAGGACTTGCGGTGTCAGCCCATGGAGAAGCTGTAAGTCCTGTGCTGCTGTAAGGCTGCATGGGCTGGGTTCCGTGAAGTGGGAATCCCCTTCCTTCAGGGAGGGGAGCAGTCAACTCACCCCGAACAGGGGCCTGTCGTTGGCTTGGGCTCGGCGCCGGCACGCCCCGCTGGGCCGCACCGCGTCGCCGCGGATGGCGGTGGCGGCTACGTCGAGGAATTCGCCTTCGCCTGCCACGCCTTGCGCGCGGCCGTGGCGTTCGACGATGTGGTCGAGCGAGTGGCCGTGCATGCGCTCGCACGCGGCAAGCGCACGAGCGCGGAGAGCGCTCGGCGCTACGCGCAGGGAGTAGTGCGCGCCGCGCTCACGCAGTTGCGGTCGCAAGGGGCGTGACGCCGGTGTTCGATACGGGGAGCTGCTAGGCAGCCGACCTCCAGGTGGGGCGTTTTGCGGTGGGCCTCGGGAGGATGAATTGCGTCGTTTGTACTAACATCGAGGCTGTTGTACATCTGATGAGGTTCGCCATGCCCGCTACTTCTACCGCGCGTACTGCCCGACTCGGGCTGCGCGCCACCCCTGAACAGGAAACCGTGCTGCGTCGCGCTGCCGACGTCGCGCACAAGTCGCTGACCGATTTCATTCTCGACGCCGCTTACCAGGCGGCCGAGCAGACCTTGCTCGACCAGCGATTGTTCATGGTTTCCGGTAGCCAGTACCAAGCGCTTCTGGAAATGCTGGATCGACCGGAATCCGACAATCCCGGCTTGGCCGACCTGTTCTCGCGGCGTCCGGTTTGGGCCAAGAAATGAGCCTGTCGGCACCGCAGCCGCTGGGCGCGCGCCATCGGCTGGAAGAATTCGACTGCGGAAAACCAGCGCTCACCGAATGGCTGCTGCGCCACGCGCGACAGGCACAAGGGAGCGGCTCGGCGAGAACCTTCGTCGTCTGCGACGGGGAGCGCGTGGCCGGCTATTACAGCCTGACCGTCGGCCAGATCGACACGCTTGTGGCCCCTGAGCGGGTTCGTCGCGGGATGGGGCAGTACCCGATCCCGCTGATCATTCTGGCGAGGCTGGCTGTTGACCTGGACTACCAAAAACGCGGCTTGGGTTTCAGTCTGTTGCAGGATGCCATCCGCCGCGCCATTGCTGTTGCTGAGCATGCAGGCATTCGCGCGCTGTTGACCCATCCTCTCGATGCCGAGGCGGAGGTGTTCTATCGACGCTTCGGCTTTGAGGCGACGCCGGAGAACCAACGGCAACTGATTCTCCTGCTCAAGGATGCGCGGCGCTTTGCTGGGACACCACAATGAAATCGACGGATGCACGCTGCGATGGGAAACATTCCCGTAAGCCCTAAGCCATAGACCGTAAGGCATGAGCGTCAAGCATCGGGCCGCCGGTGGCGCGCAGCGTGCGCGTCTCGTCGGGCGCGCGCTCGACCTTAGGCTCGCGTTTGGCGGCCTCGTGCATGGCGACCCAATCCTGCGCCAGTGCCTTGCGCGTGAAGACCTTGGACAGTTTCTTGCCATCCACGCGCACGAAGGCGCGATACCCCTCGCCATGCCGTTGAATCGACCCCATCGTGTGCCACTCCGTGTGCCATTCGTGTGCCACGAAGGGTAGCAAAGTGTGCCGCAAGGGGGTGGAAACGACAACAGCCGCTCGAGGCGGCTGTATCGTAAGTCCTTGTTTTTGCCTGAAAAATCCCTTGGAAGGAATTTTCAGGAATTTGAATTGGTGCCCAGAAGAGGACTCGAACCTCCACGCCTCGCGGCGCTAGTACCTGAAACTAGTGCGTCTACCAATTCCGCCATCTGGGCCGAAGGAAGAACTATAGCAGATTTTTGCGACTTGTCTAGTACCCAGTGGATCAGGCGACAATCGGATGTTTGGAACGCGCCACGCGGCGCACAGCCGAAAGGACCGACGTGATCGTTGAAGGCATCGTGCAGGGACACAGGGACGGTTACGGCATCGTCGTCACCGAGGGGCAGGCCGACGTCTACCTGCCGCCGCCGCAGATGCGCGGGGTGCTGCACCAGGACCGCGTGCGCGTGCGCATCGTGCGCCAGGACCGGCGCGGCCGCCCCGAGGGGCAGCTGCTCGAGATCGTCGAGCGCAGCACGCGTCCGGTGATCGGGCGGCTGCTGCAGGAGAACGGGGTCTGGGTGCTCGCGCCCGAGGATCGGCGCTACGCGCAGGACATCATGATCGAGCCCGGCGGACTGGGCGCGGCCAAGGCCGGCCAGGTCGTCAGCGTGGCGCTGACCAGCGCGCCGCTGCCGGCGGCGCAGCTCATCGGCCGCGTCGTCGAGGTGCTCGGCGCCTTGCACGACCCCGGGCTGGAGATCGAGATCGCGGTGCGCAAATACGGCGTGCCGCACCGCTTCAGCGACGCCGCCGAGCGGCAGGCGGCGAAGCTGCCGTCGCAGGTGCGCGCGGCCGATCGCGCCGGGCGCTGGGACCTGACCGACGTACCGCTGGTGACGATCGACGGCGAGGACGCGCGCGACTTCGACGATGCTGTGTATTGCGAGCCGGCGCGCGTTGGCCGGCGCGACGGCTGGCGACTGCTGGTGGCGATCGCCGACGTCTCGCACTATGTGCGCCCGGGCGACGCGCTCGACGCCGACGCGCTGGAGCGCGCGACTTCGGTGTATTTCCCGCGGCGCGTGATTCCGATGCTGCCGGAGAAGCTGTCGAACGGACTGTGCTCGCTCAACCCCGACGTCGAGCGCCTGTGCATGGTCTGCGACATGCTTATAGACGCCGAGGGCGAGGTGAAGGCCTACCAGTTCTTCCCGGCGGTGATGCGCTCGCACGCGCGCCTGACCTACACCCAGGTCGCGGCGGTGCTGGAGAACACGCGCGGCACCGAAGCTGTGGCGCGCGCGGCGCTGCTGCCGCACCTGCTCAATCTGTACGACGTGTTCCTCGCGCTGCTGAAGGCGCGCCGCGTGCGCGGCGCGATCGACCTCGAAGTGCCCGAGACGCAGATCGTGTGCGACGCCAGCGGTCGCATCGAGCGCATCGCGCTGCGCACGCGCAACGACGCGCACCGGCTGATCGAGGAGTGCATGCTGGCGGCCAATGTGTGCGCCGCCGACTTCCTCAAGCGCAACCGTCACCCGGGGCTGTACCGCGTGCACGAGGGACCGACGCCGGAGAAGCTGTCGGTGTTGCGCGCCTATCTGAAGACGCTGGGCCTGCCGCTGCAGCTCGGCGAGGAGCCGACCCCGGCCGACTACCAGCGCCTGGCCGACGCCGCGCGCGAGCGCGCCGACGCGACCCAGGTCAGCATGCTGATGCTGCGCTCGATGCAGCAGGCGATCTACAGCCCGCACAACGTGGGGCACTTCGGCCTGGCCTACGCCGCCTACACGCACTTCACCAGCCCGATCCGGCGCTACCCCGACCTGCTGACCCACCGCGCGATCAAGGCCGTGCTGGGCGAGCAGCGCTACGCGCTGGAAGTGCCCGAGGGCTTCGCGCTGAACCTGCCACCCGCGCCGCGCGGCGCCGCGCCGAAGAAGGTGCGCACGGCAGCGGCGCTGGCGACGTGGGAGCAGATCGGCCAGCACTGCTCGGCCAACGAGCGCCGCGCCGACGAAGCCACGCGCGATGTCGAGAGCTGGCTCAAGTGCTGGTATATGCGCGACAAGCTCGGCGAGGAGTATGTCGGTGCGGTCACCGCGGTGACCGCGTTCGGCATCTTCGTGCAGCTCACGCAGCTCTACGTCGAGGGGCTGATCCACATTTCCGAGCTGGGTGCCGAGTATTTCCGCTACGACGAGGCGCGCAACGAGCTGCGCGGCGAACGCACCGGCAAGCGCTACGCGCTGGGCGACCGCGTGCTGGTGCAGGTCAGCCGGGTCGACCTCGACGCGCGCAAGATCGACTTCCGCCTGGTCGCCGACGGCGCGACGGCACCGCGCCGGCGCGTGGCCGACGTTGCCGTGGCGCGCGACGACAGCGACCACAGCGCATTCGCGCTCGAGGGCGGGGCGCCGCGCTCGGCCAAGGCGGCGCGCGGCAAGGCGCCGAAACCGGCAGGCAAGGCGTCGAAGGCCGCAGCCGGCAAGCCCGCGCGCAAGGCCGCGGGCAAGTCGACGGGCAAGGCCGTCGGCAAGGCCGACAAGGCTGCACGCAACGCCAAGCGGCGCGCGCGCTAGCCCGGCGCCGGGGCCGGCCGCTCAGCGTGCCGGCGCGCGCGCGGCCTGCCAGGCGCGCAGCATCCAGTCGGCGATTTCGCCGGCACACAGTGTCGGCTGCTGCACGCGCGCCAGATCGGCGGCGGCGCCGTGCAGCCAGACCGCGGCCAGCGCCGCCGGCAAGGCGTCGCCTGTGG
>JAKAHP010000124.1 GCA_021825505.1 Pseudomonadota bacterium | reverse complement strand
CGTGGGCTGGCCGATTCGGAGCCGGCGCGCTGGCACGACGCGGTGCACGGCACCGACGGTGACGCCGCCGCGGACGCCTCGCGGCGCCTGCTCGCGTGGCTGGCCGGCGAAGTCAGCGCGTCGCGCGCAACACCGCAGGGGGTGCTCAGAACCTGACGAATGCGCCGGTGGCGTCGCCCGCCGCGCGCGCCGCGACTTCGCGCGGGGGCGGCGCCGCGGCGATCGCCGGCGCGCTCGTGCCGGTGCGGAACGCCTGCACCGCCGCGTGCAGGCGCTGCGCCTGCGCGTGCATGGCCTCGGCGGTCGCCGCCAGCTGTTCCGACGACGAGGCGTTGTGCTGGGTGGTCGTCGACAACTGCGCCACGGCCTGCGCGATCTGGGCCATGCCTGTCGATTGTTCGGACGCCGACGCGGCGATCTCCTGCACCAGGCCACAGTTGCGGTTCTCCAGCGTCACCAGCTCGCCGAGCCGGCGTCGCGCCGCATCGGCGTGGCCGACCGTGGCCGTGGCCAGTTCGCCGATCTCGGCCGCGGCCACCCGCGCATGCTCGGCCAGGCGCCGTACCTCGCCGGCGACGACGGCGAAGCCCTTGCCGTGCTCGCCGGCGCGCGCCGCCTCGATCGCCGCGTTGAGCGCCAGCATATTGGTCTGGTAGGCGATGTCGTCGATCATGCCGATGCGCTCGGCGATGCGCCGCATCGCGTCGGCTGCCTGGTCGACCGCGGCATTGCTGTCGTGGGCATGGCTGAGCACCTGCTGCGCCAGCGCCTCGGCTGAAGTCGCACTGTCCGCATTGCGCTGGATCGACGCCGCGGCCTGCTCGACCGTGGCCGAAGTCTCCTCGACCGATGCCGCCTGCTCGGAGGTGGCCTGCGCCAGGCTTTGCGAAGCCGCGGAAATCTCGGCCGAGGAGCCGTCGATCTGCGTCGCGGCGTCCCGGATCTGGCCGATCGCGTCGCGCAGCCGCAGCACCATCTCGGCGGCCGAGTGCATCACGCGCCCGAACTCGTCGCTGCCCGCCTGCATTTCGACCGTCAGGTCGCCCTGCGCCAGCGCTGCGAAGGCGCCGACCGCGGTGCGCGTCGAGCGCGCCGTACGGCGCACGATGAACACCGCCAGCGCGAGCACCACCAGCACCGCGCCACCGGCCACGAGCAGCGACCGCAGCACATAGCCCCAGGCCGCTGCGCTGACGTCGTCGATGTACACGCCGGTGCCGATCACCCAGTGCCAGCGTGGGAAGCCGACCGCGTACGCAACTTTCGGGAAGGCCTCGGCGGTGACCCCGCCACCGGCCTTGGGCTTCGGAAAGCGATACTCGAACACACCGCCCCGCGCGCCGGCGGCGGCCAGGTTCTGCGCGGCGAAGATGTTCATGTGCCCGTCGGTGGCGACCTGCGCACCGTGCAGGCCGACGCGGTAGCCGGTGGCGACGTCGAAGCGCGTCGCGTTCGGCGTGGTGCCGTCCATCGCCGGCACGATCGGATGCATCAGGATCTTCGGCACCGGCACCGCGTCGTCGCTGACCCAGAAATAGCCGTCGCGGTCGGCGCCATAGCGCATCGTGCCGATCGCCGCGAGCGCTTCGCGCTGCGCCAGGGCCTGCGGGATATGGCCGGCGTCGGCTTGCGCCGCGTAGTAGTCGGCCACGCCGAGCGCGGTCTGCGCCGCGTTGCGCAGCATGATTTCACGCTCGAGCAGAATCGCCGCGCGCAAGCGGCTGACGTTGAGCAGCGTGACGCTGCCCAATGCCAAGACACACAGGGCCGACAACAGCAGCAGGCCGCGGCGAATGTCGAGGGTGAGGTGAGACTGGCGCATGGAACGGGGCCCGGAGACGTTGGGCGGGGCGGCGCGGCGCCACCCCTGAGGCGGGCGAAATCTAGCACCGCCGGCCGGCGCCACCCTTACAGCGCGTCGCGCGGCTGTGCTGACAGCGTGGCGAAGGCCGCTCTTCGAGGATATTGACGATCGCCGGTCATCGTGCAACATTTGTGAAAACAACCTGATGTGTCGAGCCAGCCGATTCCGATCACCAGCGGTCGCCACATCACACAATTTTTATGTCAAGCGCCCCCCGTCCGTCCGGATTTACTCCTCCTGCCGATTGGCTGGAGCTGCTGCCGGCCTGTGTCATCGTCATCGTCGATGGCCATTTCCGCTGGGCCAACCCGGCTGCGCTGGATCTGATGGAGGCCGACGAAGCCAGCGATTTCATCGGCCGCGCGGTCGCCGAGCTGGTTCACCCGCTCGACCTGCACCGCGTCGAGGCGCGCATCCGCCACGCGGTGGAGAGGTCCGGCAGCAACCCGACGACCGAGTTCCGCGTCTACAGCTGTCGCGGCCACGAGCGCGTACTGGCGATGACGAGCAAGCCGGTCGAGTTCGACGGACGCGCCGGCGTGCTCGCCGCCTTCCTCGACATGACGCAGCGCGCGGCGATGGAGGAGCGGCTGCAGGAGACCGATCGCAACTTCCGCCGCATCATGGAAACGATGCAGGACGTGTTCTACCGCACCGACGCGCAGGGCATCACGCGCTATGTATGCCCGGCGGTGCACAACGTGCTCGGCTACCACGCCGACGAGATCATCGGCCTGCCAGCCGCGGCGTTCTACCCCGACCTGAGCGAGCGCGACCGCCTGGTCGACGCGATCCGCCAGCACGGTTTCGTGCACGATTTCCCCGGCCGCATGCGGCGCAAGGACGGCACGATCATCGATATCTCGATCAGCACCCACGCCCTGCTCGACGAACGCGGCGAATTCGCCGGCGTCGAAGGCATCTGGCGCGACATCACCCAGCGCAAGGCGATGGAGCGCGAGCTCGAGCGGCTGGCCAACCGCGACGACCTGACCGGGCTGCCGAATCGACGCTGCACGCTGCAGGCGCTCGAGCACGCCATCGAACGGCGCGGTGGGCGCCGCGAGACCTCGCCGCTGTGCGTGCTGATGCTCGACCTCGATCATTTCAAGCGCGTCAACGACGAACACGGCCATCTGGTCGGCGACCAGGCCCTGCAGCACGTCGCCACGATCATGCAGCGCTGGAGCCGCGACGGCGACGTGCTGGGCCGCCTCGGGGGCGAGGAGTTCCTGCTGATCGTCGACGCCGCCGATCTCGACGCCACGCTCGACGTCGCCGAGCGCATCCGCGAAGCGGTGCAGGCCATGCCGCCGCCGGCACGTCCCGGGCTGGCGCTGACGGTCAGCATCGGGGTGGCGCAGTGGCGCGAGGGAGACACGGACGCCAGCCGTTTGCTCGATCGCGTCGATCGTGCGATGTATGCGGCAAAGAACTCCGGACGTAATCGCGTATGCCGTGCGGTTGCCGAATTTCCGGATGCTTGAGTACTGCGCCGCTTTGACTTAGGTCAAAATATCGGATCAAACATATGTTTCGGTCAGCGTCGCGGCATATTGCGCGTTGATTCCCTGGGACGGCAGCTGCCGTCTGGACCCTCAAAACAGGAGCCCGCCGATGAACCCGTCACCTGCCGTGATTCCCAAGGCCGTCTGGATCGCCGCCGCTGCCTTCGCCAGCGTGATCGTCGTCCTGCTCGCCGCAGTGCTCTACAAACTGAGCCATCCAGCCGTGCCCGGGCCCGCACCGGTGGCCAGTGCCGTCGCCTCGGCACCGGCCGCGGCCAGCGCTCCGCAGACGCGCATCGCCAGCACTCCGGCCGCAGCCAGCGCACCACCCGCGCGCCGCAGCGAGCGGCGCAGCGTCGAGCGTCGGCGCGTCGAGACGCGCCGCGACGAGCCCGCGGCGACCGCGCGACCGATCGAACAACCGGGCCCCGCGGCGGTCGCGCCCGTGCCGGCGCCGCCGCCCGTGTGCCGTGACTGCGGCACCGTCGTCGCGGTCGCGCCCGAGCAGGTCGAAGGCCAGGCCAACGGGGCCGGCGCGGTGATCGGCGGCGTGCTCGGCGGCATCCTCGGCCACCAGGTAGGCGGTGGCAACGGCCAGACCGCGGCGACCGTGCTCGGTGCGATCGGCGGCGGGTTGGCCGGCAACGAAGTGCAGAAGCGCGTCAATGCGCACACCGTCTATCGGGTCGAGATCCGCATGGACGACGGCGCCACGCGCAGCATGACGTTGGCCAGCCCCCCGCCGACCGGCACCCGCGTGCGCATCGGCGCCGACGGCAGTCTGCAGCCCGCACCCTGAAACGGTGCGCGCTGTTGCCGCGCTGCAACGCAGCGCGCAAGGCGCGCGCCTTTGACGAAACACACGATTACGAGGGCTTTCCCCGAGTTGATCTCGATCAACCCCGCCGGGGGGCAGCAAGGCTTAGCCTTGCATCAAAAGATCTTGTTCTTTTGAACTGTCCACGGGGAACACCATGACCATTTCCAAAGCAGCACCGGCACCGCGCAGCCTGCGGCGCTGGCTCGCCACCTTCACCGCGCTGGCCGCGGTGGGTTTCGCCGCGACGCCGGCACACGCGGTCCCGGCGTTCGCACGCCAGACCGGGCAGGACTGCATCGCTTGCCACGTCGGCGGCTTCGGCCCGCAGCTCACGCCGTTCGGGCGCGCCTTCAAGCTCGGCGGCTACACGCTGAGCAACGGCAAATCGCACCTGCCGGTCTCGGCGATGCTGGTGTCGTCGTACACCCACACCACCGACGACGTGCAGCCCAACACCGACTACCACGGCGAGCACGCGAACAACAACCTGGTCGCGCTGCAGCAGGCGTCGGTGTTCCTCGCCGGGCGCATCACCGACCACGTCGGCATGCTGGGCCAGGCCACGTACGCGCAAGCGAAATACTCGCCCAACTTCACTTGGGACAACACCGACATCCGCTACGCGCGCAACTATCAGGTCGGGTCGACCAGCGGCGTGTTCGGCGTCTCGGTCAACAACAATCCGACCGTGTCCGACGTCTGGAACACCGTGCCGGCATGGCAGTTCGGCTTCATGTCAGCGCCGATCGGCGGCGGCTACGGCAGCTCGCCGATGATCGCCAGCCTGGGCCAGAGCGTGATCGGCACCACCGCCTACACCCTGGTGAACAACCACTGGTATTTCGAGGGCGGGCTGTACCACGGCATTTCGAACTGGTGGAATCAGCAGCTCAAGGGAGGCGGCGCCGACGCGGTGTCGGGCTACAACCCGTACTGGCGCGTCAATTACTCGGGCTACGCTGGTAACGCCAACTACGAGGCGGGCCTGATCGGGATGAACACCCGCGTCGACGACGGCACCGGCAGCGGCGCGACCAACAGCTTCAAGGACGTCGGCGTCGATGCCAGCTACCAGTACATCGACGGCGGCATCTCGTCGGTCACGGTCAACGGCATGTACATGCACGAGCGGCAGAACTACACGCCGGGCTTCGTCGGCGCCGGCAGCAGCAGCAACGCGTCGGACAACCTGAACTTCTTCAACCTCAACACTGCTTACTGGTACCAGAACACCTACGGTGCGACGATCCAGTTCTTCAACACCACCGGCAGCACCGACGCCAACCTCTACTCGGCCAACCCGGGACTGAATCCGGAAACCAGCGGCGTGGTGTGGGAGCTCGACTGGAACCCGTTCGGCAAGAGCTGGGTCGATCCGGAGAAGAACCTGCGCCTGGGTCTGCAGTACACGACCTACAACAAATTCAACGGCAGCTCGACCGGCGCCAGCGGCAACAACTCGCTGTTCGTCTACCTGTGGACCGCGATCTGACGCGATCCCCTCCCGCTTCATCGTGAACCTGGGCGCTTCGGCGCCCTTTTTTCGCGCGTTGCGCGCGGCGCCGGCCGAGGCCGGCGCCGCTCCCGCGTCAGGCGGCCAGCGTGGGGTAATCGGTGTAGCCCTGCGCCCCCGGCGTATAGAACGTCGCCATATCGGGCGCGTTCAGCGCCGCGCCGCGCCGCAGCCGCTCGACCAGGTCGGGGTTGGCCAGCGCGGCGCGGCCGAAACCAATCAGGTCGGCATCGCCCGCGCGCAGTGCCTGCTCGGCGCTCGCCGCGTCGAAGCCGCCGGTCAGGATCACCGGGCCGGCAAAGGCCTCGCGCAGCGCACGCTTGAGCGTGGCCGGCACTGGCGGCGCGCCCATCGCCGAGTGGTCGAGCAAGTGCAGGTACAGCAGGCCGTGCCCGGCGAGTTCGCCGACCAGCGCGAGATATTGCGCATCGAGTTCGGGGAAGCTGCCGGTTTCGTTGAACACGCCGTACGGCGACAAGCGAATGCCGACGCGCTCGGCGCCGATCGCCCCCGCCACCGCGCGCACCACTTCGAGCGCGAAGCGGTTGCGCCCCTCGATGCTGCCGCCCCAGCCGTCGACCCGGCGGTTGACGTTGGCGTTGAGAAACTGCTCGATCAGGTAGCCGTTGGCCGCGTGCACCTCGACGCCGTCGAAGCCGGCTTCGACCGCCAGCCGTGCGGCCTGGGCATATTCGTCGATCGCATGCTGGATGTCGGTCTCGTGCATCGCGCGCGGCCGCGTGTAGGGCTGCATGCCGTGCGCATCGGTGTGCACTTCACCGCCCAGCGCGGCGTCGCCGGGGCCGAGCACTTCGGCGCCGGCGGGCAGGTTGGCCTGCTGCGAAACGCGCCCGGTGTGCATCAACTGCACGACGATGCGTCCGCCGCGCGCATGCACCGCGTCGGTGACGAGCTTCCAGCCACGCACGTGGCGCGCGTCGTACAGCCCGGGAATGCGTGCATAGCCGAGGCCGTTCGGCGACGGCGAGGTGCCTTCGGCGATCAGCAGGCCGATGTCGGCGCGCTGCGCGTAGTACTCGGCCATCAGCGCATTGGGGGTGTTCGCGTCGACCGCGCGGCTGCGCGTCAACGGCGCCATCACGATGCGGTTGCGCAAGGCCAGTTGGCGGATCTGCACGGAATCGAACAGCATGGTGCTCCTTTCAGAAGATCTGCGAAATTTTTCAGTGTACTCACGAGTACAAAAACTTGCCGGCGCCACCGCTCGGCGCGCGGCGATGTGCTTACAATCGAGCGATGGCCAGACCACGCACTTTCGACTCCGACCAGGCCGTCGACGCCGCCATGCAGGCGCTGTGGCGGGGCGGACTGGGCACCACCAGCGTCGACGCGCTGCAAAGCGCGATCGGCATCGGCCGCTCGTCGCTGTACAACGCGTTCGGCAGCAAGGCCGAACTCGTGCGACTGGCGATAGACAGCTACACCGAACGCACGCTCGCGGCGCTGGAAGGCGCATTCGCCGATCGCAGCGTGCAACAGACCGTCGAGCAATTGCTGCTCGACGCCGCGACGACGAACAACGATGGCCACGGCTGCCTGCTGCTCAACGGCCTGGTTGAATTGCACGACAGCGACGCGCAGACGCTGGACGCGGTACGCGACGGCTTGCGCGCCATCGCCCAATTGCTGGTGCGCAAGGCCGTGGCCAGCGGCGCCGTGGTGCGCGACCCGGCGGCGTTCGCGGCGAAGTTCATCGCCGCCATCGCCGGGGCCCGCACGCTGCAGCGCGCCGCGTTGCCCGACGGGCTGGCCCAGCAGGTCGCGCGCGAATTCGCCGCGCTGGTCGTCGCGTCCTGAGCTTCACGCGACACGGCGTACGCGCTGCGCCAGGCCGAGCACCGCGACGCTCAACCCGATCTCGGCCAGCAGCGCCAGCGGCATCGTCAAGCTCCCATCCAGCGCCAGCGCGAGCAGCGCGGCCTTGCCGCACAAGGCGACGCCACGCCCGCGTTGCCAGCCGGCACAGGCGCGCCGCGCCAGCCTGAGCGCGTCCACCGCACGCGCCGGATCCGCGGCCAGCACGACGATGGCGGCGGCGTCCGGCGTCACGCCGCGCGCTGCCGCATCGAACACGATGCGCGGCGCCGCACGCGGCGCCGCGTCGGCACCGGCGAGCGTGCCACGCACGCCGAGCCGCGCCAACGCGTCGCAGGCCGCGGCCAGGCGCGGCGACACGCCCCGCGACAACGCGAACAGGGCCAGCGCCCCCTCGGCATCGCCGAGCAGCGCAACACGGCAAGCGCGCGCCCGATGCAACTGCACCAGGCTGCGCAGCGGCGACGGCAACGCGGCACCGCCGAGCACCCAGCGCGGCTCGCCGAGCCGATATTCGACGCCGTCGACGTGCCCGGCGATGCCGGCAGCCGCCTCACACCAGCTGCGCGTCGGCACGCACACCGGCGCATCGAACGCTGTCGCCAGCGGCGCCCATTCCGATTGCGGCGCGCACTCGACAAGCCCACGCACGATGCCCAGCAGCCGCGACGGCGCATGCCGCACGCCGAGCAGTTGCCAGCCGTCGAGTTCGACACGTGCGTCAGCGGCGACGCCGTCGAGCACCACCTCGGTCGCCGCGGCGACGCGGCGCAGCGTCTCGGCGCCG
>JAKAHP010000123.1 GCA_021825505.1 Pseudomonadota bacterium | reverse complement strand
TCTCGCTGGTGCTGCGCCTCGAGTCCGGCGCTGGCCTTCCAGCCGTCGCGCAGCTCGATCTCGTTGCTCCAGCGCAGCTGCTGCACTTGCGTGCGATAGTTCGACGCGTAGGGGTAGGCGCTGAAATTGGCGATGGTGTTGCTCGTCGTCTGCCGCGACAGGTCGACGTGCGACGTCCACCCCGGCTCAATGCGGCGATGCGCGTACAACTGCACCAGCTCCTGCGTCGTCTCGTCCAGATTGGTGTCGCTGGGGCTGGCGTAGGCGATGCTGTCGTAGCTGGCACGCCCGGCGCTGCGCAAGGCGCGCAGGCCGACTTCGCCGCCTCCGTCCAGGTGCAGCGCCAGCGCCAGGTTGGCGCCGGTGTTGCGCACGCCATTGGCATTGGGGTTGGCCTGCGGGTATTGCGCCGGGTTGGCCGCGCTCAGACCCTCGGTGGTGTCGCGGCTGAAGCCGGCGTGCACCGTCACCGCGCCCAGGCGCCGGCTGGCGTCGGCGCTGACGCCGTAGCTGCCGCGGCTGCCGGCGCGCACGCTGACCGACGCCGTCGGGCCACTGGCGCGCGTGGTGATCAGCACGACGCCGCCGATCGCGCCCGATCCGTACAGCGCCGAGACGTTGCCGCGGATGACCTCGATGCGCTCGATCTGCGAGGTGGTCAGGTTTTCCAGATAGGCCACGCCGGTGCTGTCCTGCGCGTTCAGCGGCACGCCGTCGAGCAGCACCAGCACGTCGGTGCCGCCGAAACCGCGCACGAACAGGCTGGCCGACTGGCCGGCACCACCGTTGCTGGCGATCTGCACGCCGGCGACTTGCTGCAGCAGCGTGTCGACGTAGCGCGCGCCGGAGGCGACGATCTGCGCGCGGTCGATCACGCTGACGCTGGGCAGGGCATCGGCCAGCGGCTGCGTGAAACCGGTCGCCGAGACGACCACCGGGGCCAGCGCCGCGGGTTGTTGCGCACAGGCGGGCAGCGCGATGAGCGCGCAGCCCAGGGGGGCACGCCGCAACGCGGCACGCCAGACTTCGGAACGAAGGTAAGACATCGGGATTCCCGTTGGATTCGGCTGCCGCGCTCCCCCGCACGGCGTGCCGGAACCGAACACCGCGACGCTGCGCTCAAACGGCCAGCCTCGCCGGGCACCGGGACGGTGCCCCAGCCTGCCTCACCCCCGGGCAGCACCGCGGTCTTCTCCTGTTGGCCGGTATCCGGGCTGGCGGACTTTCCTCCCGGGCGCCTTCCCAGCCCGCGCGGTGCGCAGGACCAGTGGCTTCGAGCCCGGGTGGTGCAGGCAACGCGCCTGCATCCGCCGACCGTTGCGGGGGCAGCACAGATCCGGCGGACATGCGCCCGCCTCCTGTTTCCCGTTTAACCGGTGCGATATGCATCGCTCCGGCACCAACCTTCCCATGGTATCGGATCGCAAGCTGCCGCTCGCCGCACAAGGCACATTAGAATCGCGCAGCATGAGCTCCGCGACCCCCTCCGCGCTGAACGCGCAGCTGGACGACGTGACCGAGAAGGTCGAACGCCTCGCGCTGCGCCACGCCGAGCTGCGCCGCACCAATGCGCTGCTCGAGCAGCGCGTGCAGCAGCTCGAGAGCGAGCGCGACGCGCTGCGCGCCCGGCTGGGCGAGGCGCGCACGCGTGTCGACCGCCTGCTTGAACGCCTGCCGTCCGCCGGCGATACCCCATGAGCACCACGATCGAAGTCAGCATCATGGGCCAGAGCTATATGTTGGCCTGCGCCGAAGGCGAACAGGACGCGCTGCGCCAGGCAGTGGCTGAAGTCGACCGCGAGATGTGCAGCATCCGCGACCTCGGTCGCATCCGTGCGCGCGAGCGCATCGCGGTGCTGGCCGCGCTCAACCTGGCGCACGCCAAGCTCGGCGCGCCCAGCGCGGCGCCGGCCGACGCGGCGCTGCCGCACGACCTCGGCACGCGCCTGCAGCGCCTGCAGCAGCGCCTGGACGGCGCGCTCGACGCCGACGATCGCCTGCTGTAGCACGGCCCCCGCGCCGCCCGGTGCAGCCGTACAATCCTTACTGTCTGCCCGGGCTCGCCGCCCCGGCATTTCTTGAACCGATGCGCTGTGCCTCGGGCCTGGAACATCGTCGGTGGGTGCGCAGCGTCTCGCGCAGACGCTCCCGAAGCCGGCTGACCTAGCCCACCTGTCCCGACTGGGTTCAGGGATCAACGGGCGGTGCGGCACGGGCAGACACCCTTCCCCCCGCCCTGCCCCCTGCCCCTGCCGCGCCGCCGTGCGCGCACGCCACCGGACCACGCCGATGACCTGGCCCTTCGTGCTCGAATTGATGTTGCTCGGCTCGTTCAGCGGCTTTCTGGCCGGCCTGCTCGGCATCGGCGGCGGCATGCTGCTGGTGCCGTTCCTGACCTTCATGTTCACGCAGGAGCATTTCGCCGAACCCCTGATCGTGCACATGGCGATCGCCACCGCGCTGACCACGATCCTGTTCACCTCGGCGTCGAGCATCCGCGCCCACCATCGACGCGGCGCGGTGCGCTGGGACGTCGCGCCGGTGATGGGCATCGGCGCGGTGCTCGGCACCTTCGGCGGCGCGCAGCTCGCCGGCGCGCTCAAATCGAAATGGCTGGCGCTGTTCTTCGCGCTGTTCGTCGGCTTCTCGGCCTTGCGCATGCTGCTGGCCAGCCGGCGCGCCGACGTCGAGCGCGCCGAAGCGCTGCCGCGGCGCCCGCTGCTCGGGTTGGCCGGCGCCTGCATCGGCTTCATTTCGTCGCTGATCGGCGCCGGCGGCGGCTTCCTGACGGTGCCCTTCCTGCATTGGCGCGGACTGGCGATGCGCAACGCGGTCGCCACCAGCGCCGCGATGGGCTTCCCCATCGCCGCCGGCGGCCTGTTCGGCTACGTCGTCGCCGGCATGCACGCCGACGGCCTGCCGCACTACGCGCTGGGCTATGTCTACCTGCCGGCGCTGGTGGCCTGCGCGACCACCAGCGTGCTGCTGGCTCCGGTCGGCGCCGGGGTGGCGCACCGCGTCCACGGCCAGGCGCTCAAGCGCGTGTTCGCGCTGCTGCTGCTCGGGCTGGCCGGCTACATGGCCTACAAGGGCCTGCGCAGCGCCTGAGGCGGAACCCGCGGTGGTCGAAGACTGGGTGCTCGACACCAACGTCGTGCTCGACTGGCTGGTGTTCGACGACGCCTCGATGCAGCTGCCGGCGGCACGGCTGCGCGCCGGCCACGCGCGCTGGCTGAGCTGCCCGGCGATGCGCGCCGAGCTCGACGACGTGCTCGCGCGCGCGGTGTTCGCGCAACGCGGCGCGTTCCACGCTGCGCTGCACACGCTGCTCGCGGCGCACGCCACGACACTGGCCGATCCGGCGGCCAAGGCCCCGCTGCAGTGCCGCGACCCCGACGATCAGGTGTTCCTGGATCTGGCCGTGCAGCATCGCGCCACCTTGCTGCTGACCCGCGACCGCGCCTTGCTCGAGCTGGCGCCGCGCGCCGCGGCGCTGGGGCTGCGCATCGTGCGCCCGGCGGCGCTGGCCGCCTGAGCCCGGCAGCTTCAGGCGCGCCGACGCAATGACCAGACCAACAGCGCGGCACCGATCACGATCAGCGGAATCGACAGCAACTGGCCCATGCTCAGGCCGAACCACAGATAGCCGAGGAAGGCATCGGGCTGGCGCGTGAACTCGACGACAAAGCGTGCGATGCCATAACCGAGCGCGAACCACGCGGCGATGAAGCCGCGCGGGCGCGGCTTGGCGCGCAGCCACCACAGCAGCGCGAACAACGCCACGCCCTCGAGCGCCATCTCGTAGAGTTCCGACGGGAAGCGCGGCACCATGCTGCCCGACTCCGGGTAGATCATCGCGCCTGGCCACCAGCTCGGCGCCACGCGCCCCCACAACTCGCCGTTGATGAAATTGCCGATGCGCCCGAACGCGAGCCCGGGCGGAATCATCGGCGCGACGAAATCCATCAGGTCGAGCCAGTTCACACGACGCTTGCGCGCGAACCAGGCGGCCGCCGCCATCACGCCGAGCAGGCCGCCGTGGAACGACATGCCGCCGTCCCACACCGCGACGATCTGCGACGGGTGCGCGAAGTAGTAGCCGGGCTGATAGAACAGCACATAACCGGTACGCCCGCCCAGGATCACGCCGAGCACGCCGGCGAACAGCAGGTCCTCGATGTCGCGCGAGGTCCAGCCGAAACCGTCGAACGGCTGGTCACGCAGTCGGCGCTTGGCCAGCAGCCAGAACGTGACGAAACCGAGCAGGTACATGATGCCGTACCAGTGGACCTTGACGGGGCCCAGGCTGACGGCGATTGGGTCGAAATTCGGATGGATCAGCATGGACACGCAGTTTACGTGCTTGCCGCAATCAGCCCGCGCGAGCCGCGCGTCAGCGCAGCGCCAGCGGCGCTGCGCCGCAGCCCGTCCGCCGACGTCCGGCGCGGCGCGCGCCGCGCCGCTCAGGCGACGAGCTCGCGCTTCCTCGGCTTCGGATCCGGCTCGGCGATGTCGAGCTTGACCTTGCCGTCCTCGTCGACGTCGACAAGGACGCGGCCTCCATCGACCAGGCGGCCGAACAGCAGTTCGTCGGCGAGCGCGCGTCGTATCGTGTCCTGGATCAGCCGCTGCATCGGCCGCGCGCCCATCAGCGGGTCGAATCCGGCCTGCGCGAGGTGGCGGCGCAAGGCGTCGGTGAACGTCGCCTCGACGCGCTTCTCGGCCAGCTGCGACTCGAGCTGCAGCAGGAATTTGTCGACCACGCGCAGGATGATCGCCTCGTCGAGCGCGCGGAAGTGGATGATCGCGTCGAGCCGGTTGCGGAACTCGGGCGCGAACAGCCGCTTGATGTCGGCCATCTCGTCGCCGGCCTCGCGCTTGTTGGTGAAGCCGATCGCGCCCTTCTGCATCGCCTCGGCGCCGGCGTTGGTCGTCATGATCACGATGACGTTGCGGAAATCCGCCTTCCTGCCGTTGTTGTCGGTCAGCGTGCCGTTGTCCATCACCTGCAGCAGCACGTTGTAGACGTCCGGGTGTGCCTTCTCGATCTCGTCGAGCAGCAGCACCGCGTGCGGCTTCTTCGAGATCGCCTCGGTCAGCAAACCGCCCTGGTCGAAGCCGACATAGCCCGGAGGCGCGCCGATCAGGCGCGACACCGTGTGCCGCTCCATGTACTCGGACATGTCGAAACGCACCAGCTCGATGCCCAGCACGAACGCGAGCTGGCGCGCGACCTCGGTCTTGCCCACCCCGGTGGGGCCGCTGAACAGGAACGCGCCGATCGGCTTGTCGGGCTTGCCCAGCCCCGAACGGCTCATCTTGATCGCCGCCGCCAGCGCGCTGATCGCCTCATCCTGGCCGAACACGACGTTGCGCAGGTCGCGGTCGAGGTTGCGCAGCTTGGAGCGGTCGTCGCTGCTGACGCTGTGCACCGGCACGCGCGCGATCTTCGAGACGATGTCCTCGATCTCGCCCTTGCCGATGGTCTTTTTCTGCCGGCTCTTGGGCAGGATGCGCTGCGCCGCCCCGGCTTCGTCGATCACGTCGATCGCCTTGTCGGGCAGGTGGCGGTCGTTGATGTACTTGGCCGACAGCTCGGCGGCCGCGCTCAAGGCGCCGGCGCCGTACTTGACGCCGTGGTGCTCCTCGAAGCGCGATTTCAGCCCCTTGAGGATCTCGATGGTCTGCTCGACGCTGGGCTCGACCACGTCGATCTTCTGGAAACGGCGCGACAGCGCCGCGTCCTTCTCGAAAATCCCGCGATACTCGGTGAACGTCGTCGCGCCGATGCAGCGCAGCTGCCCCGAGGTCAGCGCCGGCTTGAGCAGATTGGACGCGTCGAGCGTGCCGCCCGAGGCCGCGCCCGCGCCGATCAGCGTGTGGATCTCGTCGATGAACAGGATCGCGCTGGGCAGCTCCTTGATCTGCTTGATCACCGCCTTCAGGCGCTGCTCGAAATCGCCGCGGTACTTGGTCCCCGCGAGCAGCGCGCCCATGTCCAGCGAATAGACCACGCCGTCCTCGAGCACTTCGGGCACCTGCCCCTGCACGATGCGCCAGGCCAGGCCTTCGGCGATCGCGGTCTTGCCGACGCCGGCCTCGCCGACCAGCAGCGGGTTGTTCTTGCGCCGACGGCACAGCACCTGGATGACGCGCTCGACTTCCGCCTCGCGTCCGATCAGCGGGTCGATGCGCCCGTCGCGAGCGAGCTGGTTCAGGTTCTGCGTGAACTGGTCCAGCGGCGTGTCCTTGCCTTCGCGCTCGTCCTCGTCGGCGCCGCTGGCGGCTGGCTTGGCCGGCTCGATCGGGTCGGCCTTGCGGATGCCGTGCGAGATGTAGTTGACCACGTCGAGCCGCGTCACGCCCTGCTGGTGCAGGTAGTACACCGCGTGCGAATCCTTCTCGCTGAAGATCGCCACCAGCACGTTGGCGCCGGTGACTTCCTTCTTGCCGTTGCTCGACGACTGCACGTGCATGATCGCGCGCTGGATCACGCGCTGGAATCCCAGCGTCGGCTGGGTGTCGACGTCGTCGCTGCCCGGCACCACCGGCGTGTTGTCCTTGATGAACGCCGTCAGGCTCTTGCGCAGGTCCTCGATATTCGCCGAACACGCACGCAACACCTCGGCCGCCGACGGGTTGTCGAGCAGCGCGAGCAGCAGGTGCTCGACGGTGATGAACTCATGGCGCTGCTGGCGCGCCTCGACGAACGCCATGTGCAGACTGACTTCGAGTTCCTGGGCAATCATCGCTCTCTCCTCAACCGCCTCAAACCGCCTCCATCACGCATTGCAGCGGGTGTCCGGCCTGACGTGCCGCGGCCATCACCTGTTCGACCTTGGTGGCCGCGACATCCTTCGGGTACACGCCGCAGATGCCACGACCCTGTTGGTGTACTTTTAGCATGATCTGGGTTGCAGTTTCGAAATCCTTGGCGAAAAACCTTTGAATGACAAAGACTACAAACTCCATCGGCGTGAAATCGTCGTTCAGCATCACGACCTGATACAGCGGCGGCGGCGCCAGCGACTGCTGCTGGCGCTCGGCGACCGTCGACTGGCCGGGAGCGGCCTCGGAGGGTTTTCGCGTTCTGGGCATGCGCCGATTCTAGGGTCGACGACGCTGCCGCGCCGATCGGCGCTCCGGGGGCGATTGTGAACCAACTTGACCGCGCCGTGGGTCGATACCCCGCATGGCTCGCTCGGCGCTGACGCCGGCCTCATGCCACGCGCCGCGCACCAGCAAAAAGCCCCGGCCGGGCCGGGGCTCTTCGAACGGCGGACCGCACGCGGCCCGCGGCGCTTGCCGCTTACATCAGCTCGATCATCACCTGGCCGAAGCCCGAGCACGACACCTGGGTGGCACCGTCCATCAGGCGCGCGAAGTCGTAGGTGACGCGCTTGGACTGGATCGCCTTTTCCATCGAGGCGATGATCAGATCGGCCGCTTCGGTCCATCCCATGTGGCGCAGCATCATTTCGGCCGAGAGGATCTCCGAGCCGGGGTTGACGTAGTCCTTGCCGGCGTACTTCGGCGCGGTGCCGTGCGTGGCCTCGAACATCGCGACGGTGTCCGACAGGTTCGCGCCGGGGGCGATGCCGATGCCACCGACTTGCGCCGCGAGCGCGTCGGAGATGTAGTCGCCGTTCAGATTGAGCGTCGCGATGACGTCATACTCGGCCGGACGCAGCAGGATCTGCTGCAGGAACGCGTCGGCGATCGAGTCCTTGACGACGATTTCGCGACCCGTGCGCGGGTTCTTGAAGCTGCACCACGGTCCACCGTCGATCGGCTGCGCGCCGAACTCGTTCTGCGCCAGCGCGTAGCCCCAGTCGCGGAAACCGCCTTCGGTGTACTTCATGATGTTGCCCTTGTGCACCAGCGTCACCGAGCTGCGATCGTTGTCGATCGCGTACTGGATCGCCTTGCGCACCAGGCGCTCGGTGCCCTCGCGCGACACCGGCTTGACGCCGATGCCCGAGGTCTGCGGGAAGCGGATCTTCTTCACGCCCATTTCCCGGATCAGGAAGTCGATCAGCTTCTTCGCCGGCTCGGACTCGGCGGCCCATTCGATACCGGCGTAGATGTCCTCCGAGTTCTCGCGGAAGATCACCATGTCGATCTTCTCCGGCGCCTTGACCGGCGACGGCACCCCGGTGAAGTAGCGCACCGGGCGCAGGCAGACGTACAGATCGAGCTCCTGGCGCAGCGCGACGTTGAGCGAGCGGATGCCTCCGCCTACCGGCGTCGTCAGCGGGCCCTTGATCGAGACGACGAAGTCCTTCAGCGCGTGCAGCGTCTCCTCGGGCAGCCAGACGTCGGGGCCGTAGACCCGCGTCGCCTTCTCGCCGGCAAAGAT
>JAKAHP010000122.1 GCA_021825505.1 Pseudomonadota bacterium | reverse complement strand
CGTGGAACGCGGTCGGCGAGCGCACCGGCAGCCCCTATGTGGCGTTCGAGGTGATGGCCGACGGCAACTACAAGATCACCTACCCGGCGGCCGTGGCCGGGCATTGAGCCGATGCGCGACGGCGCCCCTGTGCCGTCGCGAAGGGCCTGTTGAGCCGGCAGGAAGCGCGGCGCCCCGCAGCCGGGGCGCCGTCTCATGGCGGCTCGAACGCCGCCAGAGCGCGACAGGCCCGCGAATGATTCGTGATCGGCACGGCAGGCGCCGCGCCGATCCACAGAAGGAGACAAGCTCATGCTGAGCACCGTGCTGCAGCAGCTCGTCAACGGCCTGACCGTGGGTGGCATCTACGCGTTGATCGCGTTGGGCTACACGATGGTGTACGGGGTGTTGCGGCTGATCAATTTCGCGCATGGCGACCTGTGCATTTTCGGCGCCTACATCGGGCTGGTCGCGCTGGGTTCGGGCGCCGGTTCGGGGCAGCACCAGTTGCTGCTGCTGGGCGGCGCGTTCATCGTCGCGGCGCTGGTGGTGGGCGGCGCGGGCATCGCGCTGGAGTTCACCGCCTACCGTCCGCTGCGCCGGGCCGACCGCCTGTCGGCGGTGGTGTCGGCGCTGGGCGCGTCGCTGTTCATCGAGAACGGCATCATGCTGGTGTGGGGCCCGCAGCTGCACGTGTTCCCCAGCAACCTGCTGCCCGCGGTGCAATGGACCTTCGGCGGGGCGCGCATCGACCTGGTGCAGCTGCTGATCATCGGCGGCAGCGCGGCGCTGATGGCGCTGCTGTACTGGTTCGTGCACCACACGCGCTTCGGCACCGCGGTGCGCGCCACCGCGAGCGACCAGGACGCGGCGCGGCTGATGGGCATCAACGTCAACCGGGTGATTCTGAGCGTGTTCCTGATCGGCCCGGCGATCGGCGCGGTGGGCGGCCTGTTCATCGGCCTGTACTACCGGCAGGTGTACTTCACGATGGGTTGGACGTATGGATTGAGCGCGTTCATCGCGGCCATCATCGGCGGCATCGGCAACATCCCCGGGGCGATGCTGGGCGGGGTGCTGCTGGGGCTGTTCAACGCGTTCGCGGCCGGCTTCGTCTCCAGCTCGTGGCAGGAGGCGATCACCTTCGCGCTGCTGATCGGCATCTTGCTGCTGCGCCCCACCGGGCTGCTGGGCGAAAGGGTGGCGGAGAAGGTATGAACAAGACACTCGGGAAGCTGCGCCAGCCGTGGATGGGCCCGGCGCTGTGGGTGCTGGGGCTGGGGGTGCCGCTGGCGCTGGACCAGACCTGGATCTTCATCGCGTCGCTGTTCGCGGTGTACGCGATCGTGGCGCTGAGCCAGGACATCGTGCTGGGGCGTGCCGGCATGTTCGACATGGGACACGCGGTGTACTTCGGGCTGGGCGCCTACGTCACGGCGATCCTGAACACGCAGTTCGGCTGGCCGATCCTGGCCACCTGGCCGGTGGCGGTGGTGGTGGCGGCGCTGGCCGGCATGGTGCTGTCGGCGCCGATCGTCAAGCTGCGTGGCGACTACCTGCTGGTGGCCACGATCGGCTTCAACTCGATCCTGGTGCTGGCGCTGGACAACAATCTGTGGGGCATCACCGGAGGCGCCGACGGCATTTTCGGCATCGGCGTGCCGGCCATCGGCGCGTGGCAGCTGGGCAGCGCATCCGCGCAGTTCTGGCTGGACTGGGTGGCGTTCGCGGCGGCGCTGGTGCTGATCCGCAACCTGGATCGCTCGCACCTGGGGCGCACGCTGTACTACATCAAGCATGACCAACTGGCGGCCACGACGATGGGCGTCGACACGCGCGCGTACCGCGTGCTGGCGTTCGCGCTGGGGGCGGCGCTGGCCGGCTTCGGCGGCACGCTGTTCGCCACGCTGATGGCCGCGGTCAGCCCCGGCGCGTTCGTGTTCACCGAGTCGGTGACGCTGTTCGCGATCGTGCTGGTGGGCGGGCAGGGGTCGATCCCCGGGGTGCTGCTGGGCACGGCGCTGATGTTCGTGGTGCCGCAGGCGTTCCGCGGCTTTGCCGAGTATCGCTACTTCGTGTTCGGCATCGCGATGATCGTGGTGATGGTGCTGCGCCCGCAGGGCATCTGGCCGCGCGCGCGGCAAGTGCAGGAGAAGGCATGAACGCGAGCACGCAAGACGAGCTGCTGCGCCTGGAAGGCGTGGGCATCCGCTTCGGCGGGCTGCAGGCGGTGGCCGAGCTGAGCTTCGCGGTCGGGCGCGCGCAGGTGGTGGGGCTGATCGGCCCCAACGGCGCGGGCAAGACCACGGCGTTCAACCTGATCACCGGCGTGTACAAGCCGACCGAGGGACGCATCACCTTCGAGGGGCGCGACATCACCGGTCAGGCGCCGTTCCGCATCGCGCAGGCGGGGATCTTCCGCACCTTCCAGACGATACGGCTGTTCCAGGGCCAGAGCGTGCTGGTCAACGTTCTGGCCGGGCTGCACCTGCGCACGAAGCAGCACTGGTGGCAGGGGCTGCTGCGCACGCCGGCGCAGCGCCGCGAGGAAGTGAGCTTGCGCGAGCAGGCGATGGCGCTGCTCAAGCGCCTGGAGCTCGACGCGGTGGCGCACGAGGACGTGGCCTCGCTGTCGTACGGCGTGCAGCGGCGCGTGGAGCTGGCGCGCGCGCTGATCGCCGGGCCGAAGCTGCTGATTCTCGACGAACCGGCGGCCGGCCTGAACGACCAGGAATCGGCGGCGCTGAACCGGACCATCCTGTCGGTGCGCGACCAGGGCATCAGCGTGCTGCTGGTCGAGCACGACATGAACGTGGTGATGAACGTGACCGACCACATCGTGTGCATCAACTTCGGGCGCAAGATCGCCGAGGGCGATCCCGAAACCATCCGCAACCACCCGCAGGTCATCGAAGCGTATCTGGGACGCGACGACGACGACGAGGACGACGCCGCCGGAGACCGCGCATGAATCTGCTCGAGATCGAGGCGCTGGACGTGCGCTACGGCCACATCCAGGCGCTCAAGGGGGTGAGCCTGCAGGTCGCGAAGGGCGAGATCGTGACCCTGCTGGGGGCCAACGGCGCGGGCAAGACGACGCTGATGCGTACCATCAGCGGGCTGCTGCGCGCGTACGCCGGCGACATCCGGCTGCAGGGCAAGTCGATCGTGCGCACGCCGGCCGACGCGATCGTGCGCGCCGGGGTGTCGCAGGCGCCCGAGGGGCGGCGCGTGTTCCCGACGCTGAGCGTGGCGGAGAACCTGCTGCTGGGCGGCTACACGCGCGCCGCGGGCGAGGCGCGCGAGACGCAGCAGCAGGTCTACGCGCTGTTCCCTCGGCTCAAGGAGCGCGCCGCGCAGCTGGCCGGCACGCTGTCCGGGGGCGAGCAGCAGATGCTGGCGATCGGGCGCGCGCTGATGGCGCGCCCGCAGTTGCTGCTGCTCGACGAGCCCAGCCTGGGGCTGGCGCCGATCATCGTGCGCGACATCTTCCGCGCGCTCAGGCGCATCCGCGAGCAGGGCGTCACGGTGCTGCTGGTCGAGCAGAACGCGCGCATGGCGCTGAAGCTGGCTGACCGCGGCTACGTGCTGGAGACCGGCCGCGTCGCGCTGCAGGGCCCGGCCGCCGAACTGCTCGCCTCCCCCGAGGTACAGGCCTCCTACCTCGGCGGCGGGCACTGACGACGGGCTTCGTCGTCGATGGCGGGCTCGCGTAACGCTGCCGTCGGCATGTGGAATCGACCTTGAGCGTCCTCGATCAGCGGAACCACGCCCGCTGAGCGAGGCCGCCCGCTCGCCCCGCCGCAGACGACGGCGTCCGCGCTGTCGGCGCTGAACGTGATTGGCCCGACGTCGGTGATGTCCTGGGCACCAAAGCTTGCACAGATGAAGCGGTGCCACGCATTGGCCGCTGCGCTGTGCCTGCCGCCCGGGATGGTGATGGTGCCGTCACCGTTGTCCACGGCGCCCTCGACGAGGACCTGCGCGGGCGGGCTGACGACATCGTCGTCCGCACCCGGCACCGTACCGCCTGTGCTGGAGGCGGAGTTTGCCGCCGTCAGTGGGGCGCACAGCAGTGCGAAGAGTACGGCGGCCGGTACGGCCGGGGATCTCGAAGGTGAATGGCGCATGGCCGACTCCGGATGCCTGGTATGGCAATGCATGGCATCCGGGTTCGATGCGCCAGGCACCGGATCGGTTCCCCGACCCGGCCGCGCACCGCGTCAGCCCAGTTCCTCGTACAGCGGCAGCGTCAGGAACTCGGTGAAGCTGTCGCCGGTGGCCATCGCCTCGAAGATCTGCGCGGCCTTGTCGAACTGACCTTCGGCGCCGGCGGCCTTGACCCGCGCCAGCTCCTCGGGGATCAGCGCGCGCACCATCGCCACGTCGACCTTGCGGCCGTCGTCGAGCACGCCCTTGGGGCTGTGGATCCACTGCCAGACCTGGCTGCGCGAGATCTCCGCGGTCGCCGCGTCTTCCATCAGGTTGTGGATCGGCACCGCGCCGCTGCCCGACAGCCAGGCGCCCAGGTAATGGATGCCGACGTTGATGTTGTTGCGCAGCCCGGTCTCGGTGATCGGCGCCGACGGACGGAAGTCGAGCAGGTCGGACGCGGCGACCTGCACGTCGTCGCGCTGCTTGTCGAACTGGTTGTCGCGCTCGCCGAGCACCGCGACGAACTCCTCCATCGCCGGGCCGACCAGCCCCGGGTGCGCGACCCAGCCGCCGTCGTAGCCGTCGGTGGCGTCGCGGCGCTTGTCGGCGCGGATGCCTTCCATCGCCTTGGCGTTCTTCGCCTCGTCGTTCTTGATCGGGATCAGCGCGCTCATGCCGCCGATGGCCGGCGCGCCGCGGCGGTGGCAGGTCTTCAGCAACAGCAGCGCGTAGGCGCGCATGAACGGCACCGTCATCGTGATCTGGCTGCGGTCGGCCAGGCAGAAGTCGCGGTCGACCTTGAACTTCTTGATCGCGCTGAAGATGTAGTCCCAGCGCCCGGCGTTGAGCCCGGCGCTGTGTTCGCGCAGCTCGTACAGGATCTCGTCCATCTCGAACGCCGCGACGATGGTCTCGATCAGCACCGTCGCCTTGATCGTGCCGCGCGGCAGCCCCAGCGCGTCCTGCGCGAACACGAACACGTCGTTCCACAGCCGCGCCTCGAGATGGCTCTCGAGCTTGGGCAGGTAGAAGTAGGGGCCGGCGCCGCGCGCGAGCTGTTCGCGTGCGTTGTGGAACAGGAACAGGCCGAAGTCGAACAGGCCGCCGGCGACGCGCTGGCCGTCGACCTGCAGGTGCTTCTCGTCGAGGTGCCAGCCGCGCGGGCGCACTTGCAGCACCGCGATCTTGTCGGCCAGCGTGTAGCTCTTGCCGTTCTGCTCGAGGCGGATGGTGCGGCGGATCGCTTCGAACAGATTGATCTGGCCTTGCACCTGGTTGTCCCAGTTCGGCGTGTTGGCGTCCTCGAAGTCGGCCATGAAGCTGTCGGCGCCCGAATTGAACGCGTTGATGATCATCTTGCGGTCGACCGGACCGGTGATCTCGACGCGGCGGCGCTCGAGCGCCTTGGGCACCGGCGCGATGCGCCAGTCGCCTTCGCGCACTGCGCGCGTCGACGCCAGGAAGTCGGGCTTGTCACCGGCGTCCAGCCGCTGCACGCGCGCGGCGCGCGCCGCCAGCAGTTCGCGCCGGCGCGGTTCGAAGGCACGGTGCAGGCTGGCGACGAAGGCGAGCGCTTCGGTGCTGAGGATGCTGTCGTAGGCCGGATTGTGCGGTGCAGTAATCGTGACGCCCGCGGGCAGTTGGGAAGCTTGCATGCGAATCTCCAGGGTCTTGATGAATTCTTGTCGGATGCGTCGCCGCCGCTGGCGCGCGCGGAGGTCGTCCGCGCTGCAGCAGGGGCCACGAGGAGGGCGTCGCGATCGGCTGCCGATCCTTGTTGCACTGCACAGTTTAGGTCGATTCCTCGCCGATTTGCTGCTGAATTCTAGACGGTCTGTCAGTTCAGTTTTGACAAAAACAAGCATAATGGCCGCCCCGAGGCGCCTCGAGCGGTCAGCAGTTACGATTAGACTCATATATGAGCAAAATAAAGCAGATGGAGACCTTCGTCTCGGTCGCGGCGCGCGGCAGCCTGACCGCGGCGGCCAACGCCGAAGGGGTCGCGCCGGCGATCATCGGCCGCCGCATCGACGCGCTGGAGGCGCGGTTGGGCGTCAAGCTGCTGGTGCGCACCACGCGGCGGCTGTCGCTGACCCACGAAGGCGCGTCCTTCCTCGAGGATTGCCAGCGCCTGCTCGCCGAGTTGCACAACGCCGAGGCCAGCGTCAGCGCCGGTGGCGTCAAGGCCAGCGGGCTGTTGCGCGTGAGTGCGCCGGCTGGTTTCGGGCGCCGTCATGTCGCGCCGCTGGTGCCGGGCTTTCTCGCGAGCAACCCCGAAGTGGCGTTCTCGCTGGACTTGAACGACCGCCTGGTCGACCTGGTCAACGAGGGCTACGACTGTGCGCTGCGCGTCGGCGCGCTGGCCGATTCGTCGCTGATCAGTGTGCGCCTGGGCGAAAGCCGGCGCGTGTGCGTCGCGTCGCCCGACTACCTGCGCCGGCACGGCACGCCCCAAGTGCCGCACGACCTGCTGCGCCATCGCTGCCTGGTCTACACCAGCCAGGGCTCGCAGGCGCGCGGCTGGTCGTTCCGTGTCGACGGCGAGTTGCAGCATCTGCGCGTGGGCGGCCCGCTGGACTGCAGCGACGGCGCGGTGCTGCACGCCTGGTGCGTCGAGGGTCAGGGGCTGGCGTGGCGTTCGATGTGGGAAGTCGGCGAGGATCTCGCGGCCGGCCGCCTGTGCGAGGTGCTCGGCGAGTTCGAGGCGCCTCCGGTGGGCATCCAGATCGTGTTCGCGCAGCGCAAGCACATGCCGCTGCGCCAGCGCCTGTGGATCGATTACATGAAGGCCTGCTTCGCCGATCCGGCGCTGTGGCCGTGGTCGGGCACGGCCTGAGAACGGTGTTTCAACGCCGGCGCGCGAGCTGCGCCAGCAGGTACAGCGCGAAGCTGAGCGACGCGATCCAGGTGCTCGCCGGCAGCCCGATCGCGTACGACGCGGCCAGACCGCCCCAGGTCAGCGCCAGCGCCAGCAGCATCGACAGCAGCAGGCCGCGGCCGATGCCGCGCGCCAGCGCCTGCGCGGCCGCCGGCGGCCCGACCAGGAAGGCGAAGATCAGCAGCGCGCCGATCACCGGCACCGCGATCGCCACACACACCGCGACCAGCGCGACGAACAGCAGGTCGACGCGGCGCACCGCGACGCCGCGCGCGCGCGCCGCGTCGGCGTTCAGGCTGACCAGGCACAGCGGGCGGTACAGCGCGGCCAGCCCGAGCAGGCAGCCCGCCGCCAGCGCCGCGGCCCAGCCCGCCTGCGCCGCGCTGATGCCGACGATGCTGCCGAACAGAATGCTCATCGCCTGCTGCGCGCCGGCCGCGTACAGACTCAGGAACAGCACTCCGAGGCCCAGCGCGAACATCAGCACCATGCCGATGCCGACGTCGCGCTCCCGCAGCCGCTCGCCGGCCAGCCCCAGCGCCAGCGCCGCCGCCAGCGTGAACGTGAACAGGCCGAAGTAGGGGCTGAGCCCGAGCAGCATGGCGCCGGCCGCGCCGGTGAAGCCGACATGCGACAGCGCGTGCGCGGCGAAGGTCTGCCGGCGCAGCGTGACGAAATAGCCGATCGCCGCGCTGGCCAGCGCGATCGCGCCGCCGGCGACGTAGGCATGCCGCATGAATGCGTAGTCGAGTCCGAGGCTCAGCATCAATGCCCGGCGTGGCCGCAGTGCGCGGCGCTCTCGGCCATGAAGCCGCGCGCCGGGTGGATGAACAGGTAGCCGTCGTGCCGCGCCACGCCGATCGGCATGCCGTACAGCGCCGACAGCGCCTCGGCGTTGACCACCTCGTCGACACTGCCGATGCGGCCGCGGCCGCCGGCCAGGTAGAGCACGCGGTCCATCACCGGCAGCAGCGGATTGATGTCGTGCGCGCTCAGCAGCACGCTCAGGCGCTGCCTCTCGCACAGCCGGCGAATCAGCTGCAGCAAGCCGAATTGCGCGCGAGGGTCGAGATTGGCCAGCGGTTCGTCGAGCAGCAGCAGCTCGACCGGGTTGACCAGCGCCTGCGCGATGCATACGCGCTGGCGCTCGCCGCCGGAGAGCTGCTCCATCGCACGTGTGGCCAGCGCCTCGGCGTCGGCCGCGGCCAGCGCGCGCGCGACCGCCGCACGTCGCGCCGCGCGCCCGCGCAGCGTCACGCCCCAGCGCTCGGCGCGCCAGGCGGCCGCGACGAAGCTGTGCACCGCGACGCCGCCGAGGGCGCCGTCGGGCATGCCCTGCGCGACGTAGCCGACCCGATCGCGCGCCGCGG
>JAKAHP010000121.1 GCA_021825505.1 Pseudomonadota bacterium | reverse complement strand
GGGGGGGCAAGCGCAGCGGGCTGGCGTGGCGCATCGCCCCGGCCGCCGCGGCGCGGCGGCGCCGCGAGTGCTGGCCCGACCTGGCCGCGGTGCGTGCGCATTTCGCCTCGAAGGAGGTGTTCGCGCGCTGGGACCCGGAAATGCTCGACGATTACGCGCGCAGCGCGACCGAGGCGCGCGACGGCCAGCGCGTGCTGCGCTTTCGCCGCGAGGTCGAGGCACGCATCTACGCGACGCTGCCGCACGGACTGGGCCGGCTGCAGCGGCGGCCGCCGCCGCTGCCGATCGGCTTCATCGGCGGCACCGGGTCGCGCGAGCTGCGCATGGCCGGCACCGCGGCCACGCGCCGGCTGGTCGGCGCGCACCTGCGCTGGATCGAAGGTACCCACCTGTTTCCGTTCGAGCAGCCGCAGCGCACCGCCGAGCTGATCGAACAGCTGTGGGCCGAACTCGATGGCGACGTCGCGCGCTCACCCGGCGCTGCTGCAGTGTGAGCGACAGGCGCGGCAGCGACACGCCCGCCGGCGCAGGAATCGCGCCCGGATGCTCCCTATAATGCGCGTTTACCGGCCCGAAGTCGCGTCATGACCCAATACGTTTTCGTCACCGGCGGTGTGGTGTCCAGCCTCGGCAAGGGCATCGCCGCCGCGTCCCTGGCTGCGATCCTCGAGTCGCGCGGCATCAACGTCACGCTGATCAAGCTCGACCCCTACATCAACGTCGACCCCGGCACGATGTCGCCGTTCCAGCATGGCGAGGTGTTCGTCACCGACGACGGCGCCGAGACCGACCTGGACCTAGGACATTACGAGCGCTTCATCCGCCGCTCGATGCGCCGCACCAACAATTTCACGACCGGTCAGATCTACGACAGCGTGATCCGCAAGGAACGTCGCGGCGAATACCTGGGCAAGACGGTCCAGGTGATCCCGCACATCACCAACGAGATCCAGGACTTCATCCGCCGCGGTGCCGGCGAAGGCACGCCGGACGAGGCGCAGGTAGCGATCGTCGAGATCGGCGGCACCGTCGGCGACATCGAATCGCTGCCCTTCCTCGAAGCGGTGCGGCAGATGAGCTTGCGCATGCCGCGCCACCACAGCGCCTTCGTGCACCTGACGCTGGTGCCGTTCATTCCGGCCGCCGGCGAACTGAAGACCAAGCCGACCCAGCACAGCGTGCAGAAGCTGCGCGAGATCGGGATCACCGCCGACGCGCTGCTGTGCCGCGCCGACCGCCCGATCCCCGACGACGAGCGCGAGAAGATCTCGCTGTTCGCCAACCTGCCGCAGGACGCGGTGATCTCGGTTTGGGACGCCGACAGCATCTACAAGATCCCGCGCATGCTGCACGAACAGGGCCTGGACGCGCTGGTGTGCGGCAAGCTGCAGCTGCGCTGCGGCGAAGCCGACCTGTCGGCCTGGGATTCGCTGGTGCAGTCGGAAGCGAACCCGCGCCACCAGTTGCGCATCGCGATGGTGGGCAAGTACACCGACCTGTCGGACTCGTACAAGTCGCTCAACGAAGCGCTGCGCCACGCCGCGCTGAAAAACGCGGCCAAGGTCAGCATCGCCTACCTCGACTCGGAAACGCTCGAGCCCGGCAACATCGGCCAGCTCGCCGAGTTCGATGCAATCCTGGTCCCCGGCGGCTTCGGCAAGCGCGGCGTCGAAGGCAAGATCCTGGCAGCACGCTACGCGCGCGAGCAGCGCATTCCCTACCTGGGCATCTGCCTGGGCATGCAGGTCGCGACCATCGAGTACGCGCGCCACATGGCGGGCATGGACCACGCCAACAGCACCGAGTTCGACCCCGATACGCCCTACCCGGTGATCGCACTGATCACCGAATGGAAAGACCACAGCGGCACGCTGCAGGCGCGCAACGCCGAATCCGACCTCGGCGGCACGATGCGCCTGGGCGCGCAACAGGCGCGGGTGCAGGCCGGCACGCTGGCGCATGCGATCTACGGCGACATCGTCAACGAGCGCCACCGCCACCGCTACGAGGCCAATGTCGATTACCTCGAGCGGCTGCAGGCCGCCGGCCTGGTCATCTCGGCCTACACCACGCATGAACACCTGACCGAAATCGTCGAACTGCCGCAAAGCGTGCACCCCTGGTTCATCGGCGTGCAGTTCCACCCCGAGTTCAAGTCGACGCCGCGCGACGGCCATCCGCTGTTCACGGCTTTCGTGCGCGCGGCGCTGCAACGCCACGCCACCGCGCACCCGAAGGCGGAGGCCTGAAGCGATGCAGCTGTGCGGTTTCGAGGTCGGCGAGCGCCGGCCGCTGTTCCTGATCGCCGGCCCCTGCGTGATCGAGAGCGAGCAACTCGCGCTCGACACCGCCGGCCGGCTCAAGGAAATCTGCGCCGCCCTGGGCGTGCCCTTCATCTACAAGTCGTCGTTCGACAAGGCCAACCGCTCGTCGTCGGCGTCGTTCCGCGGCCCCGGCATCGACGAGGGCCTGCGCATCCTGGCCGAGGTCAAGCGCCAGATCGGCGTGCCGGTGCTGACCGACGTGCACGAGGATTCGCCGCTGGCCGAAGTCGCCGCAGTGGTCGACGTGCTGCAGACCCCGGCCTTCCTGTGCCGGCAAACCAATTTCATCCAGAACGTCGCTCGCCAGGGGCTTCCGGTCAACATCAAGAAAGGCCAGTTCCTGGCGCCGTGGGACATGAAGAACGTCGTCGACAAGGCGCGTGCGGTCGGCAACGACCGCATCATGGTCTGTGAGCGCGGCGTCAGCTTCGGCTACAACACGCTGGTGTCGGACATGCGCGCGCTGGCGGTGCTGCGCGGCACCGGCTGCCCGGTGGTGTTCGACGCCACGCACTCGGTGCAGCAGCCCGGCGGCCTCGGTGACAAGTCGGGCGGTCAGCGCGAGTTCGTGCCGCTGCTGGCGCGCGCCGCGGTGGCTGCCGGGGTCGACGGCCTGTTCGCCGAAACCCATCCCGACCCGGACGCCGCGCTGTCGGACGGCCCCAACGCGATGCCGCTGGGGTTGATGCAAGAAATGCTCGAACAACTGGTTGCGATCGACACCGTGGTCAAGCGCCAGCCCTGGCTCGAGGACCGCCTGCGCTGAGGCGCCCCCTTTCCTATCCGTCATTTCCTGGAGTCTTCATGAGTGCCATCGTCGACCTGAACGCCCGCGAAATCCTTGACAGCCGGGGCAACCCGACGGTCGAATGCGACGTCGTGCTGGAGACCGGATTCGTCGGCCGCGCCGCCGTGCCGTCGGGCGCGTCGACCGGCTCGCGCGAGGCCGTCGAGCTGCGCGACGCCAACCCCGAGCGCTATCTCGGCAAGGGCGTGCTGCGTGCGGTCGAGCACGTCAACACCGAGATCACCGAGGCGGTGATGGGCCTTGACGCTTCCGAGCAGAGCTTCCTCGACCGCACGCTGATCGAGCTCGACGGCACCGACAACAAGTCGCGCCTGGGCGCCAATGCGCTGCTCGCGGTCAGCATGGCGGTGGCCAAGGCCGCCGCCGAGGAAGCCGGCGTGCCGCTGTACCAGTACCTGGGCGGCTTCTCCGCCTGTGAGCTGCCGGTGCCGATGATGAACGTGATCAACGGCGGCGCGCACGCCGACAACAGCCTGGACATGCAGGAGTTCATGATCATGCCGGTCGGCGCGCCTTCGCTGCGCGAAGCGCTGCGTTACGGAGCCGAAGTGTTCCATGCGCTCAAGGGCATCATCCACAAGCGCGGCATGCCGACCACGGTCGGCGACGAAGGCGGCTTCGCGCCGAACCTGGCCAACCACGAGGCCGCGCTGCAGCTCATCGTCGAGGCCATCGAGCGCGCCGGCTACCGGCCCGGCGAACAGATCGCGATCGCGCTCGACCCGGCATCCAGCGAGTTCTACAAGGATGGCAAATACCACCTCGACGGCGAAGGCCTGGTGCTGGAATCGGCCGAACTGGTCGCGCTGTACGAGAGCTGGATCGGCAAGTACCCGATCATCTCGATCGAGGACGGGCTGGCCGAACAGGACTGGGAAGGCTGGAAGCATCTGACCGCGCAGCTCGGCAAGAAGGTGCAGCTGGTCGGCGACGACCTGTTCGTGACCAACACCGAGATCCTCAAGCGCGGCATCGAGCAGAACATCGCGAACTCGATCCTGATCAAGGTCAACCAGATCGGTACGCTGACCGAGACTTTCGCCGCGATCGAGATGGCCAAGCGCGCCGGCTACACCGCGGTCGTCTCGCACCGCTCGGGCGAGACCGAGGACACGACGATCGCCGACATCGCGGTGGCGACCAACGCCGGCCAGATCAAGACCGGCTCGCTGTCGCGCTCGGATCGCATCGCGAAGTACAACCAGCTGCTGCGCATCGAGGAAAACCTCGGCGACGTCGCGCGCTTCAGCGGCCGCGCGACCTTCTACAACCTGCGCTGAACAGGCCGTGCGCTGGGTCAGCCTGCTGCTGCTCGGCGCATTGGCGCTGCTGCAATGGTCGCTGTGGTTCGGCGAGCGCAGCCTGCCCCAGGTGCATGCGCTGCGCGCCGAGCTGCTCGCGCAACAGGCGGCGAATGCCGCCGCCCAGCAGCGCAACGCCGCGCTGCGCGACGAAGCCGACGACCTGCGTCACGGCATGCAGGCGGTGCAGGATCGTGCGCGCCGCGACATGGGCATGATGCGCCCCGACGAGATCTACGTGCAGGTGCTGCCGGCCACGGCGCCGCTGCCGCCGCAAGCCCCGGCGGCCTCGCGGGCGGCCGGCGCGCACTGAAGCCGCAGCGTCATTGCGCCGCGCCGGGCGCCGGCGGCTGGTCGACCGAGGCGTGGAACAGCTGCGCGGCGTCGACCGCGTCGAGCGTGTAGACGGCGCCGCAGAACTCGCAGGTGACTTCGACCTGGCCGCGCTCGGCGAGCACCGACTCGACCTCGTCGCGGCCGAGCATGCGCAACATGCCCGACACGCGCTGCGCCGAGCAGGTGCAGTGAAAGCGCGGGTGCAAGGGCTCGAACACGCGCGGCTGCTCCTGCCAGAACAATTTATGCAGCAAATCTTCGGGTGTGCGCTGCAGCAGTTCGTCGCGTCCCAGGGTCGACGCCAGGTGCACGGCGCGCGTGAAGGCCTCGTCGGGGTCGGCGTCGCCACCCTGGCCGCCGTCGCCGGGCATGCGCTGCACCAGCAGGCCGCAGGCACGCTCGGCATCGGCCGCCAGCAGCAGCCACGACGGAATCTGCTCCGAGCTCTGCAGGTAATGGCCCAGCACCGCGGCCAGGTCGGGCAGCGCCGTGCCCGCGGCATCGACCAGCCCGACCACGCCGCGGTAGGGTTGCTGGCCGGCACGGCGCGGGTCCAGCGTGATCTGGCAGCGCGCGCCACCTCCCGCATTGACCAGCGCCGCAAAATCGCTGGTGAGTGCCCCCTGCACCTGCGCCGTGGCGCGCAAGCCGAAATCGGGCTGGCACTCGGCCACCGCCAGCCGCAGCGGGCCGTCGCCCTGCAACTGCAGCACCAGGGTGCCGTCGAATTTCAGACTGCCGGCCAGCAGCGCCGAGGCCGCGGCCATTTCGCCCAGCAGCAGTTGCACGGCATCGTCGTGGCGCCGGCGCTCGCGCATCTGCTGCCAGCTTTCGGTCAGGTTGACGACGACGCCGCGAACCTGGCCGCTGCCCAGCATGAACTTGATCAGGACATCCTCGTTCACGCGCGCACTTCCTTCAACTCCGTCAAAAACCTTGCCGCGCGTTCGACATAAACGCGCGCATTCGCCTGCATGCCCTCGATCTGCGCCGCATCGAGCATGCGCACGACGCGCGCGGGCGCCCCGAGAATCAGGCTGCCATCGGGGAATTCCTTGCCTTCGGTGACCACCGCACCCGCGCCGACCAGACAATTGCGTCCGATGCGCGCGCCGTTGAGCACGACCGCCTGGATGCCGATCAGGCTGCCGTCGCCCACCGTGCAGCCGTGCAGCATCGCCTGGTGGCCGATGGTCACGCCTGCCCCCACCTGCAGCGCAAAACCGGGGTCGGTGTGCAACACCGCGCCGTCCTGCACATTGCTGCCGGCGCCGATCTCGATCGGCTCGTTGTCGCCGCGCAGCACCGCGCCAAACCAGACACTGGAAGCGTCGGCCAGACGCACGCGGCCGATGACGCGTGCGGTGTCCGCGACAAACACATCGCGGCCGACTTCCGGGCGTACTTCGCCAAGTTGATACAAGCTCATGGTTCGATCTCTCGTGGCATTTGGGTCGAGAATAGCGCATGCTTTGCGCCGACGACTCGAGGCTCGATGACCTGGAACCTGACCCACCTGCGCCCCGGTGAGGCCTTTCCGCCGCCGTCGGCGGCGCTGCCCGCCGCGTCGCCCTACCCCGGTCTGCTCGCGATCGGCGGCCGCGTCGACGCCGACAGCCTGCGCCGCGCCTACGCGCAAGGCATTTTCCCGTGGTACGCGCCGGGAGACCCGGTGCTGTGGTGGAGCACCGACCCGCGCATGGTGCTGGAGCCGCACGCGCTGCGCGTGCACCGCAGCTTGCGCCGCAGCACCCGTGCGCGTCTGGCCGACGCACGCTGGCAGCTGCGTGTGGACGCCGATTTCCGCGGCGTCATGCGCGATTGCGCGGCACCACGCCGCGACGGCGCCGGCAGCTGGATCAGCGCCGAACTCGTCGACGCCTACGGCGCGCTGCACGACGCCGGGCTGGCGCACAGCTTCGAGCTCTACCACGACACGCAACGCGTGGCCGGGCTCTACCTGGTCGCGCTCGGCGCGATGCTGTTCGGCGAGTCGATGGTCACGCGCGTGACCGACGGATCCAAGCTGCTGCTGATGGCGCTGTGCGGCTTCGCGCTGCGCCACGGCCTGGGGCCGATCGACTGCCAGCAGCAGACCGCGCACCTGGCGTCATTGGGCGCCACGCCATGGCCGCGCCAGGATTTCCTGCGCACGCTGGAGGACGCGCGCGCGCGCCCGGCTCCCGCGGCGTGGCGTTATGATGCCGCGCAGATGCGCAGCGACTGCGCCGCCTGGCTGTGACCCACCCGCTCGAACTTCCGTTCACCGCGCTGCAGTTCTATACCACCGCGGACTATCCGTGCAGCTACCTGCCGCATCGGCTGGCGCGCTCGCAAGTGGCCACGCCGGGCCACCTGATCCAGGCCGACGTCTACGACGGCCTGGTACGGCAGGGGTTCCGACGCAGCGGCCTGTTCACCTATCGGCCACAGTGCGAAGGCTGCCATGCCTGCGTGCCCTTGCGCGTGCTGAGCGCACGCTTCCAGCCTGATCGTGCGCAGCGCCGCGCCTGGCGGCGCCATGCGCAGCTGCGCGCCAACGTGCTCGAACCCGGCTTCGTCGCCGAGCACTACGAGCTCTACCTGCGTTATCAGCGTGCGCGCCATGGCGGCGGCGGCATGGACCAGGACAGTGTCGACCAGTACGCCCAGTTCCTGCTGCACAGCCGCGTCAATACCCGGCTGGTCGAATTCCGCGACGCCGACGCTGTCCTGCGCATGGTCTCGATCCTCGATCTGCTCGGTGACGGACTGTCCGCGGTCTATACCTTCTATGACCCTGCCGATGCGCATGCCAGCTTCGGCAGCTATGGTGTGCTGTGGCAGATCGCGCAGGCACGCGCGCTGGATCTGCCCTACGTCTACCTCGGCTACTGGATCGAGGCGAGCGCGAAAATGGCGTATAAGTCTCGTTACCGTCCGCATGAACTTTTCGTTAATGATCGCTGGGTAGAATCGGAGGGATAACAACACACCCCCACTCTCCGATGCGTCTTACCGCCCTCGCCGCATTGCTCGGCGCCCTGGTGCTGTCCCCTTGCCATGCCTTCGCCCTGTCCGACGCCCTGGGGTCATGGGGCAACGCCGCGATGCAGGACCTGCACGCCACCTACGACCAGGGACAGTCCGAAGTCTTCATCCCGGGCTACTCGTGGCACGATCCGCACACCTACACGGCGGCCAAACGCGCCCAGCTCAACGACTGGGCCATCGGCCTGGGTTGGGGCCGTATCCGCTTCGACGACGCGGGCAACTCGGAACAGGTCTATGCGCTGGCGTTCTCCGACTCGCACCACGACGTTGAACCGGTGGTGGGCTATGCCAAGCAATTCATCGCGCGACCGTTCACGCCAAACTTGCGCCTGGGCATCGGCTACACGATCGGCGTGACCTCGCGCGCCGACACGATGAAGAATTTTCCGTTCCCGATTGCGCTGCCGCTGCTGTCGATCGGCTATCGACGATTCACCCTGTACGGCACGCTGATTCCGCGTTTCAACGGCTCGCCCAACAACGGCAACGTCGTATTCCTGTTCGGCGGTCTGCGCTATTGAGCGCCCCCAGGGCCGGGCTGCGCCCAGCCCGTTCCACCTCGCAGCCTGCAGGCTGCTCGGATTCGGCGGGCGCGCGA
>JAKAHP010000120.1 GCA_021825505.1 Pseudomonadota bacterium | reverse complement strand
CCGTGCCGGAACCCGTGCCGGAACCCGTGCCGGAACCCGTGCCGGAACCCGTGCTGGAACCCGTGCTGGAACCTGTGGCCGCTCCCGAGTTTCCAGCAGCGAGCGAGCGGGTCGCGCCGTCGCCGGCGCCCTGTGTGCCCCTGCTGCAGACCTTGCTGCAGCGCGTCGATGCGCTGGCCGACGGGCTGCGCGAGCAAGGTGATGTGCTCGATGCGCTGCGCCCGCGCGGCAGCCCGATTCAGAGTGGTTCCGAGGACGCTGATGCGACGCAGCCTATCGGCGAGGTCGAGGTCGAGTTGGCGAGGCTGGGGGCATGGTGGCTGGCGTGGCCGGCCACGGCCACGCTCACCGCCGGCGCCGACGACCCGCGCCGCATCGCGCTCGGCGGCCACAGCGAGCTGTGGCGCTACGGCCGGCACGCGCTGCGCGAAACGCAGCTGGCAGCACCGTGGCCGCCGCCTGAGGGCGGGCTGCACTGGCCCCTGGACCTGCCCGGCGGCGGCGTCGCGCTGCGCGTCGACGCCTTGCTGCCACGCCGTCGCTTGCGTTTTGACGCGTTGCCGCGCCCGCTGGCCGAACGCCTTGGAGTCAGCGCGGTGGCTGCGCTGGACACGGCAGACGCCGCGCTCGCCTTGTTGCTCGACGCGCGCGCGCTCGCGCGCGCCGCGGGTCGCGCCGACGCGGCGGCGCCCGGTGCAGACCTGAGCGCCGCGCAGGACGTCGCACGCGCCGGCGCGAGCGCTTGGCTGGCTTTCGACATCGGGGCGCAATGCTGTGGCATCGACTTGCGCGCCTTGTGCGAGATTGCGTTGCCACGACCTGCGGTGCACGCGCTGCCGGGCGCCGACGCCCGGCTACCCGGCTTGGCGTTCTGGCGCGGCGCAGCGCTGCCGCTGCTTGACCTCGGCGCAGTGCTCGACGCCCGCCCCAGTGTCGACCGTGCCGGCGCCCAACTGCTGGTATGCGAGGCCGACGGTGAGCGTTGGGGCTGGATCGTCGACCGCGTGCGCGGCATGCGCGACCTCGGTCGCGGCGACGCGATTGCGGTCGGCCCGGGTTTGCCGGCGCCGTGGGACGCTGCGCGTGAACTGCTGGGCGGCAGCGGCGACGAAGTCTGTGCGCTGCTGCATCCTGCGTCGCTGCTGCGCCACGCGCTGGCGCGTGCCGAGGCGGGGAAGGGGTGACGGTGGCGCTGACCGCATCCCCGGGCTGGATCGCCGCACTCGCGGTGCTGGTGTTGTTCGCCGCGGTAGCGTGGTGGCGCGCGCGCCGCGTCCGTGCCGCCGTGCGCGCGTCGTTGCAGGGTGGTGATGCGGCGCGCCTGCCGCGCTGGTTGCAGCCGCTGGGGACCGAACTGGCGCGTCGCCAGCACGCCTTCGAGCAAGCCGATGCGGCGTATCGCGAGGCACTCGCGGCGCAGGCGCATCAGGCCGCGCGCGCGGCGGCGCTGCACGAAATCGCGCGCGATGCCCAGCTCGGATTGGGCCAGGCCCGGGGCGGGCTCGAGCAGTTGCGCGCCGCGTTGCCGCAGCGCACCTTGCAGCGCAATATGGAACGCGCACGCGCTCGCGTGGAGCTCGACCGGCTGCTCGAATCGGTGGTTCCGACGCTTGCCGCGCTGCGCCAGGGCGCAGCCGGCGCGCGCGCGCTGGCGCGTGACGGCGCCGCCGCGCAGAGCGCCGCGCTGGCTGCGACCGAGGCGCTGCAGTTGCTCGCGATCAACGCACGTGTCGCACTCGAGCGTGGCGCCAGCGATGAACTGGCCGACGTTGCGGTCGCGCTCGAGCGGCGCTGCGCCGAACTCGGCGCTGCGTCACGCGCTGGCGTCGTCGCGCCAACGGCGGACGTCGTCGTCGGTCAAATTGATGCTGCGCTGCACGCGCTTGATGCCGCTGTCGCTCAGGCGCGCTCGGCGCCGGTGGCGCCGACGCCGGAGGACGCCGATCTCGAAGCCGATCTGGCGGCATTGGCACGCGATTTGGGACACACGATGTTGCAACTTCAGGCCCTGTTGCGCGAATCAGGCAGCTCGGCCCAGAGTGAGGAGGCCGACGTGAGGACGGGCTAAAGTCCGGCGTTGATGTGTCGTCAACCCAGATGCGGGCAGGTTTGCCTGCATCCGGCAGGGACGCCGGATCATGTCCATACACAGGAGCTTCATCATGGCCATTTCCGGCATCATCAACACCAACGTCAACGCCCTGACGACGTTGGACGCCCTCGGATCGACTTCGAGCAACCTCAGCACCTACATCCAGCAGCTGTCGACCGGCAAGCAGATCAACGGCCCTGCGGACAACCCGGCCGGCTACTCGATCGCGCAGCGCTTCCAGACCCAGATCAACGGCCTGAACCAGGCTGTCTCGAACGGCAACCAGGGCGTTTCGCTGGTGCAGACCGCCACCGGTGCGCTGCAGAGCCAGACCACGCTGCTGCAACAGATCCGCACGATCGCGGTGCAGTCGGCCAACGCCTCGAACACTTCGGCCGACCGTTCGGCCCTGCAGTCGGTCGTGAGCCAATTGCTCGCGCAGGTGCAGACCATCGCGACGCAAACCCAATTCAACGGCCAGAACCTGCTCGACGGCACGTTCGCCGGTTCGGCCTTCCAGGTCGGTGCGAATTCGAACCAGATCATCAACGTTTCGGTTGCCAATACGCAAACGACCGCGCTGGGCAATTACGTGACGTCGGGATCGGGCAGCGGGGCGTACAGCTCGAGCAGCGGCGCTTTCGTGCTCGATGGAAATTACGCGGGCGGCGGTTTCTCGCTGAGCCTCAACGGCACCGCGGGCAGCGGCAACGGCGCAGCCGGCAACTTCACGTCGGGCACGGTGTCGGTTTCGGGTGCAGCCGGTAATGCTAATGTAACCGTGCTGTCATCCGATTCGTCGGCAGCGCAGGTCGCCAGCAGCGTCAATCAGGTGTCTTCGCAGACCGGCGTGACCGCAACGGCCTACACGAGCGTCGCCTTCGAAGTGACTGCGTCGGGCAGCGTCAGTTTCACTCTTGGTAATGGAACCTCGGGCGCGATCACCAATGCCGTCAATGTTTCCGCGACGATCACCGGGGATAACACGACGACACCCTACGACCTGAGTTCGCTGGTCTCGGCGATCAACAATCAGGCGGCTTCGACCGGGATCTCGGCTAATACGCAGACAGTCAACGGCACCCAGGAACTCGTTCTGACGCAAAGCCAGGGTCAGAACATCGTGATTCAGGCGAGCAGCACCGGTGGTGGCTCGGGTTTTGCATCGGGGTCGAGTGCCAAGTTGCAGGCGGTCGCCAATACGCTTAAGAGCGACGGGTCGGTGACCACCGGCACGGTCGGTAGCGTGCTCAGCAGCGGCAGTGCCGGCGCGCTGGTGCAGGGCGTGGTGCAGTTCGCTTCCGACACTGCATACACTTTGGGCAACGCTTCGAACCTCGGTTTCTCCTCGCAGGCGGCGACGCTGGCCTCGGGGGCAGGCGGCTCGACGGTGGCCAGCATCAACGTGTCCACGGCGGCTGGCGCGCAGGCGGCGATCTCGATCCTCGACCAGGCGATCAACACGCTGAATAGCCAGGGCGGTGCGCTCGGTTCGATCCAGCAACGGATCCAGGCCTCGGTGTCGAATGCCCAGACGGCAGCGACCAATCTGCAATCGGCGCAGTCGGTGGTGCAGGACGCCAACATCGCAGCGGCCACGACCAATCTGTCGAAGTACCAGATCCTGCAGCAGGCTGGCATCTCGACCCTGGCCCAGGCCAACTCCCTGCAGCAGAGTTATCTGAAGCTGCTTCCGTAAGCTGCGTAGGGCATGACGCGGGAATCGGCGGGAAGTCTGCAAGGGCTTCCCGCTGATCGCCCAGGAGGATGGACCAAATGGACATTCCAAACATCCGCACGGCGGGTTCACCGGCCTCCCCAGGCCTGACCCCGTCTTCGACGCAGGCGGGGACGCCGTCGCCGCAAGGCGGCGCGGGCCAGGCCGCAGCGTTGCCGCCACAAGGCGTTCAGCCAGGCGGCCAGGGCACCACGGGCGCGACCGGATCTTCCGGCGTGCCCGCTGGCGCTTCCGGTGCGCCGGCGGCTCAGGAAAAGGCCTTGCAGCAAGCGGTGGCCAAGCTCAACAAGCAGCTCGAGCAGCAGTCGGCCGGCATCACGCTCAGCGCGGGGCTGGACACCAGCGGCGCGCACCCGGGGCAGGTGCTGGTCGAGTTGTCGGACAAGCAGACCAAGCAGACCTTCTACAAGTACTATCTTCCGCCTCAGAACGTCATCCAGGCGGCCGATCAGTCGGGTGGATCGTCATCGGCTGGCGTTTTGCTCAACACCAAGGCCTGAGCGCGCGGCCTGCCAGCGGAGCCAGCGATGTCGTCGATCTCGAACCTCGTCAACCTGTCGTCGTGGACCGGCGGCATCAACGTGCCCTCGCTGATCAGCTCGCTGAGCGCCGCCTACCAGGTGCCGGTGACGCAATTGCAGCAGACCGTCACCTCCGATCAGGCCACGCTCAGCGCCTGGGGCACCTTGCAAAGCGCGGTGTCGAGTTTTCAGTCGACGGTGTCGGCGCTGCAGCAGATCAGCAGTCTGAACAACCGCACCGCGAACCTGAGCAATTCCGCAGCGGTGTCGGCCAGCGTCGCTGCCGACGCGCCGCTGGGCACTTATTCGCTGAGCAATATGGTGCTGGCGCAAGCGCAAAGCGTGTATTCGCAGGACTTTGCATCCTCGGCCAATACGACGGTGGGCAACGGCTCGCTCCAGATTCAGGTCGGCAGCGGTGCGGTCACCACGGTGACGATCGACAGCAGCAACAACACGCTCAACGGCATCGCCGCGGCGATCAACTCGGCCGGTGCCGGGGTCAATGCCGCGGTGGTCTACGACGGTACCGGTTATCGCCTGACGGTGACGTCGAACGACACCGGTGCGGCCAATGCCTTCACGATCAGCGCGTCGGGAACCGGCTCGTTGTCGGGCCTGAGCTACAGCGCGGCCAGCAGCGCCAGCTCGGGCATGACCCTGAGCCAGTCGGCGCTGAACGCGTCGGTGACGATCAACGGCCTGCCGGTGACCAGCGCCAGCGACACCGTCAGCGGCGCGATTCCCGGTGTCACGCTGAACCTGCTGCAGGCCAGCGGCTCGACCTCGTTGACGGTGGCCAACGACACCAGTTCCTTCGTCACCGCGGTGCAGGCGATGGTCACGTCGTTCAACACCGCGATGGGGACGATCAACAACCTGACCTCGCTGAACTCGACCGCGACCAGCGGCGGCTCCGGCGTGACCGGCCCCGGTCCGCTGATCGGCAACGCCAGCGTCAACGGCCTGCGCAGTTCGCTGCTGAGCATCATCAGCAGCCAGGGAATCGCGGGCAGTTCGGGCAGTGCCTACACCTCGCTGGGTTCGGTCGGCATCAATCTGGCGCAGGACGGCACGCTGGCACTCGACACGACAGTACTGAGCGCGGCGCTGACGGTCGACTACAACGGCACCGCCGGGTTGTTCGGCCAGGTCGGCACGACCAGCACCACCAATCTGCAATACGGGACCGCGACCAGCAGCACCCAGGCCGGCACCTACGCGGTCAACGTGACGTCGCCGGCGACGCAGGCCACGATCACCGCGGCCAGTCCCTTCGCCGCCAGCGGCCTGAGCAGCGCCGAGACGCTGACCTTCGTGTCCGGCACGACCACGGTCAACGTCAACCTGGCATCGGGCTCGACGCTCGACGCCGCCGTGGCGACGATCAATGCGACGCTGGGCCAGCAGGGGCTGGGCAACATCGTCGCCAGCAACGCGAACGGCTCCTTGCAGCTGCAAACCAGCGGCTACGGCAGCGCGCAGCAGTTCTCGGTGGTGTCCAACGTTGCCTCGGGCGGCAGCGGCATCGGCACGAGTCGCATCATCAATTCCGGCACCGACGTGGTCGGCACCATCAACGGGCAGGCGGCCAGCGGCAGCGGGCAGAGCCTGACGGTGACCGGGCCCGGCGCGGCCCTGGGGTTGCAGGTCACGGTCAGCGGGCAGGGTACCGGGCTGATCGGTTCGGTCACGCTGACCCAGGGCATCTACCAGCAGATGGGCTCGGTGCTGACGCAGGCGCTCAATACAAACAGCGGCTTCATCGCGTCGGCGCAGGCCGGCGTCAGCGGCACCATCAAGGGGGTCGAGCAGCAGATCACGCAGGCGCAGCAAAACGCCACCGCGCAGATCGCCTTGCTCACCCAGCAGTTCGAGGCGATGCAGGTCCAGGTCGCGCAGTTCACCAGCGTCGGCCAGTACCTGACCGCGTTCTACAACAACGGCAGCTCGAACAGTTCGTCGAGCAGCAGCACCGGTTGACGACACAGGAGTGATGGACATGAGTGCAGGATTGGCGGTCAACGCCTATCGTCAGGTCGCGCGCCAGGGCATTCCCGAGGACAAGCTGCTGGTCCTCGGCCTCGACGGCGTCCTCGAATACATGCGCCGCGCCAAGGCGGCGATCGGCGGCGGTGCGCTGGCCGACAAGGTGTTCGCGCTGAACCGCGCGCAGCAACTGGTCGAGCACCTGCTGGCGGCGCTGCCCGAAGAGGGGGATGCCCAGCGCGGCGCACTGACGCAGCGCCTGGCCGGCATCTACCGCTACGTGCTCGAGCGCCTGTACCACGCCAACATCTTCGACGATACCGCAGCGCTGGACGATTGCGCGGCGGTGGTCGTCGCCCTGCGCGACTCCTGGGTCGAGGGCTTGCAGCAGCAGGCTTGAGGCGCCACGCGGTCGTCGCAGCGCGGCGCGTCCGCGGCGCGTGGTGCAGCGCTATGCTTGCTGCTGCGCGCGCCGTGCGCCACGTCGGAGCCGATCGATGACCGCGAACATGCCGCCTGAAGTCACCCACGACGCGGTACGCCTGGAAGGGGTGCTGCCGCTGGACTGGGTCGAGACCATCACGCCGCAGGCCGCACTGGCCGACGTGATGGCCGACAACGCGACCCTGTTGCGTGCGCTGCTGATGCTCGACGAGCCGCTGCCCGCCGGCGACCTGTCGCGCGGTGACGCGGTGCAGCAACTCGAGCGCCGCGTCGACCTGTTGCTGATGATGACCAGCACCGCGCTGCGCGGCCTGCAGCCGCTGCCTGCCGAGCGTCCCTGCGTGCTGTCGGCGCGCCAGCTCAGCTGGGCCAGTGACGAGTCGGTCGGCGTCGGGCGCCGCGTCTGGGCACGGGTCTATCTGCGCCATCGCATTCCGCTGCCGCTGGTGCTGCCCGGCCTGATCGCCGAGGAAGCGGTCGACGGCGACCTGCTGTGGCACCGCCTCGAGCTCGAAACGCTCGATCCCGGGCTGCAGGACGACCTCGAGCGCCTGGTGTTCCGTCACCACCGCCGCCAGGTGGCGCGCCAGCGCGCCGCGCGCTGACGCGCGTTTCCCCTCCTGGAGCCCGGCATGTCGCGCAAGAAGAAGGAAGAGGAACACGAGAACCACGAGCGCTGGCTGGTCTCGTACGCCGATTTCATCACGCTGCTGTTCGCATTCTTCGTCGTGATGTATTCGATCTCGTCGGTCAACGAGGGCAAGTACAAGGTGCTGTCGCAGACGCTGGTGGCGGCGTTCACCGGCCAGCCGACCACGCCGCAGCCGATCCGGGTCGGCCCGCCAGGCGCCGACGCGCACCGGCTGGTCGACCTGCCGCCGCTGCCGCAACCGACCAGCCTGGTGCCGGTGCCGGACGCCAAGAAACCCCCGAAGGGCCCGCGCGACGCCGGCGACCCGGTGCAGGCCCAGCTCGAGCAGGTGGCGCAGACGCTGCGCCAGCGCCTCGCGCCACAGATCGGCGACGGCCAGATCAATGTGCGCATGACCGGGCAGGGCATCGTGATCGACATCCACGACAGCCTGCTGTTCGCTTCCGGAGACGCGACGCTGTCGGGCGGTGCGCAGGCGCTGCTGCTGCAAATCGCCGACGTGCTGACCGCGCTGCCCTACCAGATCCAGGTCAATGGCTACACGGACGACAAGCCGATCAGCAATGCGCAATTCGCGTCGAACTGGCAGCTGTCGGCGATGCGCGCCGTGACCGTCGTGCAGATGCTGATCGAGCAGCACGTCGTGCCCGGCCAGCTTGTTGCGGCGGGGTACGGCCAATATCATCCGGTCGCGTCGAACGCGACCGCGCAGGGGCGCGCAGCGAACCGGCGCGTCAGCATTGTCGTCGTCTCGCCCGAAGCGTCGGCGCAATCCCCGAACTCCAACTCCGGAAATCCGTCTTGACCGATCCGCTCGCCATCCTGCAAAAACGTCTCGGTTGGATCCAGCGCGGCCTCGTCGTCGCCGCGGTACTCGCGGTGGTGGCGATTTTCGTCGTCGTGCTGCGCGGGCTGCAGCCTGCGCCCAAGCCGGCCGCGGCGGCCTCACGCGCAGCGCAGGCGGCGAGTCGCGCCGCGGCGGC
>JAKAHP010000119.1 GCA_021825505.1 Pseudomonadota bacterium | reverse complement strand
TGCAGCGCTTGCAGCACGTCGTCGGCGGCGGGCAGCGGCTGCGCCGTGCTGCGCGGAGCGGGCAATGGACGGGGAGGACGCCCCATGACGGTTGACGGAAGGTGCGCTGCGAATCGCGACAAAAGGGTTCGGCGCGATGATAGCGCGGTGCGCCATTAAATGTAATGATTTCCCATCAATGCCCTACCCCGATGCTGCGCCCGATGTGCCGGACGGCGCTCAACGCGCCGCGATCGCCACGCGGCACGGCGCGGCGGTCGCGCTCGGCGCCTTGGCGACGGCCGCGCGCGGCGCCACGCGCACGCGCAGCGGCGCCCAGGCGCTGGCGACGACACGGCCGGCGCGACGCAAGGTGTGCACGTCGCCGGCGCGCAGGAAGATATCGTCGACCTCGCCCTCCTCGGTCAGCCACAGCAACGGCGCCTCGGCTCCCGCCAGCGCCTCGACCTGCACGCGCAGCCCGCAAGCACCACGCAGGCGCAGCGTATCGCCCTCGTCCAACGCGATCCAGCGGCGCTCCACGGCCACTTCCGCATCATTCTCATTACGCATGATTCGAGTCATCATCGCCTCCCTTGCGTCAGCGCTTTGGGCACCTCGTTGCCGCGCGTGCTGACCTGGTTCAAATACTAGGCGCCGAAACCCTTGCGCGACAGCGGGATTTGGACATCCATATCATGCGTTCCATGCATGATAAAGCTCCCCTCAGGGCGCGCCCCACACGCCCCTTGGACACCAGCTTCCTGCGCGCCTTCGAAGCGGCCGCGCGGCTCGGCAGCTTCACCGCCGCGGCGCGCGAGCTGGCGCTGTCGCAGTCGGCGCTGAGCCGCCAGATCCAGGCCGTGGAACAGGCGCTGGGGGTCGCGCTGTTCACCCGCGACGGACCGCGCGCGCGCCTCAACGCCGACGGCGAACGGCTCGCCGCGACGGCGCGCCATGCGCTGCAGCAGCTCGACGCGACGGTCGACGAGCTGCGTGCGCAGCGGCGCCGGCCGCGCGTGCGCATCACCACCTTCGCGTCGTTCGCCAGCCTGTGGCTGATGCCGCGACTGCCGCTGTTCCAGGCCGAGCACCCGGACGTCGACATCGCGGTCGAAGCATCCGACCGCATCGCCGACCTCGACAACAGCGGCCAGGACGTCGCGCTGCGACTGGTCCGCCACGACAGCGCGCTGGCGCGCGATCCGGGCAGCCACGCGCTGTTCGAGGAGCACATCGCGCCGGTGTGCAGCCCGCACCTGCTGGCCGAGCTGCGTCGCAGCGGCGGCCTGCGCACCCCCGCCGACCTGGCGCGCACCACCTTGATCGCCGACGTCGGCACCGGCCATGGTGGCCACCAGCTCGCGACCCACGTCGACGCGCTGTCGTGGCCGGGTTGGTTCGCCGCGATCGGCCAGCGTCCGGTGCAACCGAAGAGCTGGTTGCACCTCGACTTCACCCACCAGGCGGTGCAGGCCGCGCTCGCCGGCATGGGCGTCGCGATGGGGCAGATGGCGCTGATCCGGCAGCTGCTCGACGACGGCAGCCTGCTGCTGCCGCTGGGCGAGGCACGCGCCAGCGGCTACCACTACCACCTGGTGCGACGCGTCGACGCGCCGCCGCGCGCCGAGGTCGACGCGCTGCTGAGCTGGCTGCAGCAGCAGCTGCTGGGCTCGGCGACGCCGCGCTGAGGCGCGCTCGCGCGGTGGCGATCAGTCGAACGCCGGCGGCTGTGGACGCACCACCGGCTTGCCGGCCGCGGCCCAGGCGTCGAAGCCGCCGGCGATGGATTGCACGTGCGTGTAACCCATCTCGCGCAGCGCCGCCGCGGCCAGCGCGGCACGACCGCTGGTCTTGCAATAGAGCACGATCTTGAGGTCGCGCGACTCGTAGGCCGGCGTCGCGCTGAGCTTGAACTCGAGCAGCCCGCGCGGCACCAGCACCGCCCCGGGCAAGTGACCGGCGGCGAATTCGTCGGCTTCGCGCACGTCGAGCAGCAGCTCGCAGTCGCGCACGGCCTGTTCGGCGGCGTCGAGCTCGACTTCGTGGATCAGCGCCTTGGCGGCGACGACGAGATCGTGGGCGGACTTCATGCTGGGCCTCCGGTGGCGGATTGACGTACCCTGGCGGCCGGGATCGCCGCGGGCGATTTTCTCCTGAAATACTACAGGCAGTTTATGGACACCCTCGACCCTAAGCCCGCCCCCGTGCCGCCGGCGCGCGACCACGACGCCGCCGTGACCACCGCGCTGTTCGTCGGCGACATCCGGCCGCTGCCCGAATCGGGGCGCCCGAGCGGCATCGACAAGCACCCGCTGCGCGCGCCGATGCGGCTCGAGCGCGACGGCTTCGTCGGCGACCACCAGGCCGACCTGCGTGTGCATGGCGGCCCCGACAAGGCGGTTCATCTCTACCCCTCGATGCATCTGGCGCGGCTCGCCGCGCGCTTCCCGCAGGCCGCCGCGCAGTTGGTGCCCGGCGCGATCGGCGAAAACCTGTCGGCCGCGCTCGACGAGTCGGCGGTGCGCGTCGGCGAGGTCTGGAGCCTGGGCGAGGCGCTGCTGCAGATCTGCCAGCCGCGCAACCCCTGCTGGAAGATCGACGAGCGTTTCGGCTGCCCCGGCATGGCCGCGTACATCGTCGAGCAACGCATCACCGGCTGGTACTGGCGCGTGTTGCGCGACGGCGTCGTGCGCCCCGGCGATGTGCTGCGCCGGCAGCACGCCGACGCCGACGCGCCGACGCTGCGCGACGCGCTCGAGCTGTGGCATACGCCGCGCGCCGACGCCGCGGCCATGGCCCGGCTGGCGCAGGTCGACGGCATCGCGGCGCACTGGCGCCACAAGCTCGAACAGCGCATCGACTGGCTCGCGCGCCAGCGCTGAGCCGCTCCCGCGGCAGCGCTGCCGCCGCGCCCGGTGGCACCATGCGTGTCGCGCGCAATGGCGCCGCGCGGCCACTACGGCTGCGTCTACGATGGCCGCATGAGCTCAAACCACGATACGCCGGCCGTGCTGGCCGAAGACTGTCAACAGCTGGCCGCCGCGCTCGACGCGTCGGGGGCGCGCCGCGTCGAGTGCGCGATGGCCGACTTCAGCGCCATCGCGCGCGGCAAGCTGGCGCTGCGCGCCGACGCGCTGGCCGGCTGCAAACTGCCCAGCGTGCTGCTGGGCATGACGCTGACCGGAGGCGCCCCCACCGAGATGTTCGGCAGCGTGCTGCCGAGCGCCTACACCGACCTGGCGCTGATCGCCGACGCCTCGACGCTGGCGCCGCGCCCGGGGCGCGCGGCCGAGGCCAGCGTGATCTGCGAGCCCAGCGCGAGCTGGCATGCGCCGCGCTACGGCCGCGAACTCGGTGCGCACGAGCTGTCGCCGCGCGCCGCACTGCGCCGGGTGCTGGCGGCCTGGGCCGACGCCGGGCTGCGTGCCACGGTCGCGCCCGAGCTCGAGCTGTTCCTGCTGCAGCGCCGCATCGACGACTCCGGCGTGCGCCTCGAAGCGGCGTCGGCGGCCGGCGCCTCGGGCGCGCGCGAAGCGGCCTGCGAGCAGTATTCGCTCGAGCGTGCGACCCAGTTCGAGGCGTACTTCGACGACCTGTACGCAGGCGCCGAGGCGCTGCGCATCCCCTTGAGCGGGCACCTGCACGAAGCCGCGCTGTCGCAGTACGAGGTCAATTTCGCACCGGGCGAGCCGCTGGCGCAGGCCGATGCGGTGTGGCGCTTCAAGCGCCTGGCGCGCGAGCTCGCGGTGCGCCACGGCTTTCTCGCCACCTTCGCCGCCAAGCCCTTTCTCGACCAGCCCGGCACCGGCATGCACTGGCATTTCAGCGTGCAGCGCGACGCCGCGGCCTGGCCGCATCTGTTCGCCACGCCCGACGGCGCATCGACCGCCGCGCTGGGCCATTTCGTGGCCGGGGTGCAGCGCGGCGCGCCCGCCGCGATGGCGCTGTTCGCGCCCTACGACATGTCGTTCGAGCGCATCGCGCTGAGCGACGCGTCGCCGACCCACGCCGACTGGGGTGAAGACGACCGCCACGCGGCGCTGCGCATCCCGGCGTCGGGCGCGGTCGCACGCCGCGTCGAGAACCGGCTGCCGGGCGGCGACGCCAACCCCTATCTGGTGGTCGCGGCGACGCTGGCGCTGGGCCTGGAGGGCTTGTGCGCGGCGCAGGCGCCGCTCGCCGGCCGCGACGACGCACTGAAGCTTCCGCGCACCCTGCCCGAGGCGCTGGCCGCACTGCAGCACTCGGCCGTGCTGCGCCAGTGGCTGGGGGCGCCGCTGGTCGACCTGTACGTCGCGCTGAAGTCCCACGAGCACGGCGAGCGCAACGCGTCCGCTGACGCGCGCCAGTGGGACTTGCGCCACCTGATCGAACTGGCCTGATGTTCCGCGGCAGCGACGACTACCCGTCGACCTGGTACGCGGCCACGACCGTGCCGCGCCAGCAACGCCGCGCCACGCCGCCACCGGTCGAGGCCGACGTCGTCATCGTCGGCGGCGGCTTTTTCGGGCTGTACTGCGCGCTGCTGCTGGCGCAGGCCGGGCGCCGCGTGGCACTGCTCGAGGCCAGCCGCCTCGGCTGGGGTGCGTCGGGACGCAACGGCGGCCAGCTGGTCCCCGGGCTGTCGTGCGGCTGGGGGCGGCTGCGCGCGGCGATCGGCGCGCCGCTGACCGCCGAGATGCAGCGAGAGTCGCAGCGCGCGCTGCAGCAGATCCGCGCGCTGATCGCCGAGCGTGCGATCGACTGCGAACTGGCCGACGGCCACGTCGAGGTCGCCGTGCTCGAGCGCCGCGTACGCGCGCTGCGCGACGCGATCGACGAGGCGCGGCGCGACTGGGGCGACACCCGGCTGCGCTTCATCGAGCGCGCCGAGCTCGGCGCCTACGTCGACTCACCGCGCTACCGCGCCGGCCTGTTCGACCCGGACGCCGCGCATCTGCACCCGCTCAAATACCTGTTCGGCGTGGCCGACGCGGCCGAAGCCGCGGGCGCCACGCTGCACGAAGGCTGCCGCGTGAGCCGCTGGCACGAAGCCGCCGACGGCGTGCGCTTGGAGCTGGCCGACGGCGCCACGCTGCGCTGCGCGCAACTGGTGCTGGCCGCCGGCGCCTATGTCGACAGCGTCGAGCCGCGGCTGGCCGCGCGCGTGCTGCCGGTCGGCAGCTTCATCGGCGTGACCGCGCCGCTGGGCGAGGCCGCGTGCCGGCGGCTGCTGCCCGGCAACCACGCGGTGTACGACAACCAGTTCATCCTCGAGTACTTCCGCACCACGGCCGACCACCGCCTGCTGTTCGGCGGGCGCTGCACCTATCTCGGCGGCACGCCGCACCGGCTGGCCGACGCGATGCGCGCGAACATCGTGCGCGCGTTTCCACAGCTGCGCGGCATCGGCGTCGACTACGCCTGGGGCGGCCACATCGACGTCACGCTGCGCCGCATGCCCGACTGGGGCCGGCGCGGCGAGCGCGTCTACTGGGCGCAGGGCTTCTGCGGCCACGGCATGGTGCCCACGCGCATCGCGGCCAATCTGGTGGTCGAGGCCATGCTCGGCGAGCCGGCAAGGCTCGACGCCTTCGCCGCGATCGTCAACCCGCGCTTTCCCGGCGGCGAGCGCGTCGGCGCGCTGCTGCAGGCCCTGGGCATGAGCTGGTACCGCCTGCGCGACCTGATCTGATCGCGGCCGGGTTGTGCCCGACGAAACCACGTGTCATGCAAGGTTTCTGATATAAGCCAGAATGCAACGCCACGTGTCCTTTCGGGTGGTCTTGCAATGGGCAGCGCACGCGAACTTGAGCAACTCCACGCCCGGCTCTGCGCGATCCTGGATTGCGCAGCCGAGGGCGTCGTGTTGCGTCCGACGACCGACGGTCTGATCGCGATGCGCACCTACGAGCTCAGCAACGTGCGCGCGTGGGCGTGCCACGCCTCGCTGGTCGGTTCGTCCGAGCAGTTGCAGGAATGGGCGCGGCGCGCGCGCCGCGTCCCCTGATCCTGGCGCCGCCGTGGCCGCTCAGCGCCGCAGTTGCGCGAGGTCGCGCACCGCGCCGGTATCGGCCGAGGTCGTCATCGCCGCGTAGGCCTGCAGCGCCGGCGACACCTGGCGCTGGCGCGCCAGCGGCTGCCACGCCGCGTCGCCGCGCGCCAGCATCGCGGCGCGCCGGCGCGCCAGTTCGGCGTCGCTCACCGCCAGGTGAATGGTGCGCTGCGCGATGTCGATCTCGATGGTGTCGCCGTCCTCGACCAGCGCGATCGCCCCACCCATCGCCGCCTCGGGCGAGGCGTGTCCGATCGACAGCCCCGAGGTGCCGCCGGAGAAACGTCCGTCGGTCAGCAGCGCGCACTGCTTGCCCAGGCCACGGCTCTTCAGGTAGGAAGTCGGGTACAGCATCTCCTGCATGCCCGGCCCGCCCTTCGGCCCCTCGTAGCGGATCACGACGACGTCGCCGGCCTGCACCTGCTCGCCGAGGATGCCTTCGACCGCGTCGTCCTGGCTCTCGTAGACGCGCGCGCGGCCGCTGAAGCTCCAGATCGACGCGTCGACACCGGCGGTCTTGACGATGCAGCCACGCTCGGCGATGTTGCCGTACAGCACCGCCAGCCCGCCGTCGCGGCTGAAGGCGTGCGCGACGTCGCGGATCACGCCGCCGGCGCGGTCGACGTCGAGCGCCTTCCAGCGGCTGTCCTGCGAGAACGCGACCTGGGTCGGCACGCCGCCCGGCGCGGCGCGGTAGAACTGCTGCACCGCGTCGTCGGCGCCGGCCTTGACGTCCCAGCGCGCCAGCGCCTCGCCCAGCGTGGCGGCGTGCACGGTGCGTACGTCGGTGTGCAGCAGGCCGCCGCGCGCGAGTTCGCCAAGGATCGCCATGATGCCGCCGGCGCGGTGCACGTCCTCGATGTGCACGTCGGGCACCGACGGCGCGACCTTGCACAGGCACGGCACCTTGCGCGAGATGCGGTCGATGTCGGCCATCGTGAACGGCACCTGCGCTTCGTGCGCCGCGGCCAGCAGGTGCAGCACGGTGTTGGTCGAGCCGCCCATCGCCATGTCGAGCGCGACGGCGTTCTCGAACGCCTCGAAGCTCGCGATCGAGCGCGGCAGCACGCTGGCGTCGTCGCCTTCGTAATGCTGCCGGGCCAGTGCGACGATGCGACGGCCGGCTTCGCGGAACAGGCCCTCGCGGTCGGCATGCGTCGCCACCACCGTGCCGTTGCCCGGCAGCGACAGGCCCAGCGCCTCGGTCAGGCAGTTCATCGAGTTGGCGGTGAACATGCCCGAGCACGAGCCGCAGGTCGGACACGCCGAACGCTCGACCGCCGCGACCTCGTCGTCGCTGCAGGCGCGGTCGGCGGCCTTGACCATCGCGTCGACCAGGTCGAGCGCGACGACCTTGCCTTCGAGCTTGACCTTGCCCGCTTCCATCGGCCCGCCGGAGACGAAGATGACCGGGATGTTCAGGCGCAGCGCGGCCATCAGCATGCCGGGGGTGATCTTGTCGCAGTTCGAGATGCACACCAGGGCGTCGGCGCAATGCGCATTGACCATGTACTCGACGCTGTCGGCGATCAGCTCGCGGCTGGGCAGCGAATACAGCATGCCGCCGTGGCCCATCGCGATGCCGTCGTCGATCGCGATGGTGTTGAATTCCTTGGCGACACCGCCGGCGGCCTCGATCTCGCGCGCGACCAGCTGGCCGAGATACTTCAGGTGCACATGGCCGGGAACGAACTGCGTGAAACTGTTCGCGACCGCGATGATCGGCTTGTCGAAATCCGCGTCCTTCATGCCGGTGGCGCGCCACAGGGCGCGTGCCCCGGCCATGTTGCGGCCGGCGGTCGAAGTGCGGGAACGGTACTGGGGCATGGATGACTCCGCTGGGATGTTCGAAAGGCATGCGGCGCGGCGCCGCCGATGCCGCGGCCAGGGTCGCGGCTCGATGCGCTCGATGTTACGGGCATTCCGGCGACCGCGAGGCGCGTCGCGCGGATACACTCAGGCACAGTCGGATCAAGTGCCGCCGCCACGCCGGCGCGGCCGACCCGACGCCTGCCACGATGACGAACCCGTTCTTGCGCCTGCTCCGTCTGCGCCGCGCGTCCGCCTGGATCGCGTTGCTCGCGGTCGCGCTGGCGCCGCTGGCGCAGGCGATGCGCGCGCCGCCACGGGCCATCGACGTGCCGTATTGCGCCGCCGGCGCGGGCACGACCGTGCACGGCCACGGTGCTCCGGCACCGCTGCACGGCCACATCGTGCTGAGCTTCGCCGGCGCCGCCGGCGGCGCCGGAGCGCAGCCCCATCCCTTCCTGCCAAGCTCGACGGCGGAGCTGGGCGCGGCCGCCACCGCCGCGACGACGAACCTCGCCCAGGCGCCGCGGCCGCGCGTCACCCAGCGCGCCTGGAGCCGTCCACTCGGACGCGCGCCGCCAACCACCGCCGCGGACCTCGCCTGACGCCACGCAGCGGCGGCTC